>CAYNZI010000195.1:0-5607 GCA_964401565.1 uncultured Spongiibacteraceae bacterium | reverse complement strand
GCTGCTTAAAGATTCCCTAGAAATGAACGATGCAGACCGACTAAAACTGTTGGCCACCTCCATCCACGCCTTCCTTGGCGTGGCGCTCAACAGCTCGAAGAAAGCCAAAAAGCGCCTGTCCCGTAATTTTCGCTTCTATGATTATTTTAGAGGTCAAAATATTGATAATACAGCTGTAATGTAAGCATCAGCACTAGGAACAAGCCTAGCCCCCCTGTCACCCAGAATAACCGCTGCAATGATTTCTTCAGGCCATTCATACTCTTCTCCTGAACAACCATTCTCTCACTTTGACTCTGAACTAACGCATCCAAGCGTGAAGCTTGAAGTTTGTTCTGCTCAATCAACTTAGTTACCCCGCTATCAACCTTGGATTCCAACCCGTCAATTCGTTCAGTAATAAGTACCAATGAGGAATTCACCCCCTGAAATATCGATTTGAAAGTTACATCTCGAGACATTTGAGACTGTTCACTGCTCGCTAGGCTGCCTTGCAAATTGGATACGCGGTGGTCAACTTTTTCGAAAGCTTGATTGACTTCTTTACTTACAACGCCTATTTCATTCAGCACATCTTTGGACAAATCATCAAAGCAACCCTCCTGAACTGAAAAGCTATCTCTAACAGCACGAGTTTTAGACAACGGGGACACTTGTTTCTTTATTTCATCCTCAAAGTCACTGCCCAACCTAAACAGCTGACTGCGTAAATGTTCCTCAATAAGCTCTCCAACAGGGTCAATAACCAATTCCATTAATATATTTTTTAGCTCCTCATTGGCCTGCTGCTTATCACGATCTAGATCTACTTCCACCATACCCCATTCCTTCATGCATACGATCGACTTCAGATAGCAATAATTGTTGATTCAACAAGCTCAAAAATCGCTGTTCAGCGATTGGATGATTTCTTGATTCAGAACGAACCTTCTCTAACTCAACACTAAAGGCATCGTTAATCTTATCTTCAAAGCTATCAACCAACCTTAACGATGTGCCCAACCGTTTAAAATTTTCAGCATACTGAGTAGAAATCTCATCCCTTTCATTTTCTACATCAAGTAACTTATCGAGGCTCCAGCGTAGGATTTCATTACTATCTGCAAGGCGGTCAGATTTACTCTTTAGTTGCTTCATCCTACTCTTCAAAACTTTTATCACTGTAGACTTCAGTGTTATACCTAGTTCGTCAGCAGTCTCGCCAAATGCCGTATCAAGTCGGAAATAATCCACATTAAAACTACTACTTAATATATAACTATCTGTCCAGTAACCATCCAGAGTAGCTGCCATACTTAAAAGATGATGACGACTATAAGTAATAGGCCGAAAATCCTTACTTACGCATTTAGGAATAAGCCCCTCTTTAACTAGAGATCCTCCTGCTTCAATACATTTTTTTCGCTGTTCCTCTTCGCACCTCTCCATCTGCTTCTTAAGAAACATGACGGTATTTATTTTCTTTGATGCCAACCTAACACGAAAAAATGATCTGAAATCATGTTCCTCTACCTTAACTAGACACCCCTGCAAATGATCACATTTCTTGAAAGTTTCATTCAGCTCTTCTTCTACATCAGATAGTTTATAACTAACATCATCTTTTGAGCCATCGATCAGATCCGGATAAAGAAGTTCCAGCTCTCGCATAATTTCATTCTGTCTATCACTAAGATCAGCGTGCTCATCGTTATGTGTTTGTTCTAAACGATCCATACGCGCTTTAATGACTCGGTCAAGCTGGAAAACTCCCTGCAATCGTGCGTATGGGCTAGAAGCCTGTTTCAGGTTACTGAGAAGATCCTCACGAAAGTCCTGAGTAACATTAATAATACGCAGGCAATACTCCGAGTTGGTTCGCTGTAAAGCTGAAATAGAGTCCCCTATCTCCAGCACAAATAAATTACTGCGAAACTCAGGGGGGAAATTATAATCATGGGTATCCATTTCGCGGATCAATACATCACGAACATGATCAATCGTTAATTCTTGATGCTGAAACTGTCGAAAAAGACTGTCTGGAGAAAAGCTAAATGTCAGTACGATACGAAATCGAGTTGGCTGAGAAGACCATTCAGCCAAAGCCTCTACCATTAGATCCTGTTCATTTAGGAAGCCTAAATTATCAGCCCTGCCAACCAATAACACTATGTCGGCGACAGTGACATAGCGATGTGTCAGCTCAGCAACTAATTCCCGCTCACTCGCATTGAGAGAATTAATTCCGGGGATATCGATGATGTTGATTTCCAGAACGTCATCCGTGGTTTCAGATTTGGGGAACAAACACCGCGGAATCATGATATCCAGAACCTCTGCATCACCCACGACACCTGATTCCACCTGTCGACGTACAGTCGCTAAATATTCACAAGCATCCTCGCTGGAGCGCTGCTTTACACCCAGAATGTACCAACTATCATCTTGCGAGCGCCTATAACGAATGAGTACCGCTGTAGCCGATTTACCTAACGCCTGACCACCACGCAGCACATGGGCCACCTGCTCTTCGGTCGAAGCATTTAGCCCGAGCAAATCGAGAATCAGCGTGGTTTTACCAACCTGAGTCGCACCATACACAGCAATGGTGACCTGCTCACGCCTCTGCAGCCCATTAACTAACTCAGGCGCAAGCTCACTAATAAAGTCGTTATAGGTATTCACAGCCCATTCATAGCGCTGCTGATAGCGTTCAAGCCAAGTGGCACTGCGCACGATCAAGCTCCCGACTCAAATCACGGCATTTTGTATTCAGCGCCGTCAATGCACGCGCCAATCCATCTCGCTCGCTGAGCTGGTCTTTATCAATGCCATAAGCACGCTGTAAATTGACAAGCAATCGCTCCTCCAATAGTTCCATGACTTCATCATAAGTCTGCAGAACCTTTTGCACATGCTGGCTCGCGAGATGATCAATGGCGTAGGCGATAAAGGACTTCTGTTCGCAGTCATGCTTATATACCTCCTGAGAAAGCTTAAACCCCACATAACCTAAGCCAATCAGCCCAGCAGCGGCTATCGACAATTGCGCCCCCAAACCAGTGATCGAACCACCAGCAAGAACAGTCAGCAAATCGAAGTTTCCATCAATCCCGATATCTACTGCTGAAATCGCTAGAATGGCACCCATTATTTCCTTCGTGCCCTGCTTCATCCCGGAAAGACCCTGTCCGATCTGCTCAACGAGTTTCTCCGGCGCAATCGCTTCTGGCTTATATTCTGGCAAATTTCCCTGCTCAGACTCTAGAACCGTAGCTTGCGCAACCCTCATAAACTCCATAGCCAAAGTCGGCATCAACTCCAATGCCGTAGTGATTTCAAGGCTTCCTGCACGTTGACGATCAAGTAAATTCTCATCTTTATTTTCCTGCAACAACAGTTTTAAACTATTCTGCAGCGTGCCTACATCAATACCCGCCTTAAACAATGAGACTTCACCAGAAGTATTTTCGTACCCCAACAGTTCAGGCATACCTTGGCCACATATTTCCTCGAGCTCGTTGTTATTAGGAGTCCGCCCCAAACTGTACCCCAGCTTCAAATTTCGGTTAGCAATATCACTCAGCGCCAGATAGGTAACATCCAATGGCGTGCGTTGATCCTGCTTAGCCCAGCTGCCTTCAATTCGATCAGTAAAACGCTGATCCACCTCACTTGAGTTGAGGCTTAACATACTGACCAGGTTCCCGAACTTATTCTTAATTCCCTCTTCATCCTTCACATACTGTTTACGAGCCGCCTTATCAGCCAAACTGGCATAGTGATTACTATGTTTAACTAATTCGCGCTCCAGGCGTAGCCGGTACTTGTCCGTTGATTTACGGAACGTCTCCATAATTTTATTCAGCAAATAATCCTGGCCACGATCTTTCCTATCAACCTGCTCAACCAACTCCTCAAGCATTGACACCGCTTCCTCTATCTCAGAGTCCACAACAGTCACCAGATAGCCCAAACGTTGATGATTTACCTCATTAGATGATTTTATGTAGCCTTCAATAGCCGTCTTAAATTCTGGCAGCCATCGCTCTCGATAATCAACGCCCACTCCCGTACACACTATACGATCCAATTCCTGCTCACTTACACGACAAACCTCTCCAGCCGAACAGCGAAGCTGTTCACGCTCGCCATCAAGCTTTCCCTCTGTACGGGTAATCGCAATAATCGGCGAACGTCCATTAAAGCATTGGCTCATAAGGTCCGCTAAAATCTTGCGCATTGAACTGTCGGCCATACGCGTCTGGTCAGTGACGAGAATACTCCCCATTGAATGACTCAGGGCATCACGCATCTCTCTCTGCCACTCGTGATTGGACGGATTCTCTCGTTCATAACCTGGCAACAATAAAAATCCGAAGCCCGGCTGAAAATGTTGTTGAGGTACATAGAGTCGAAGCAATTGATAACTCATACCATCGGAAAAACTACGCAGCTCGTTTGTTAGCGTTTCCCTGTCGATATCAACTTCATCACCCTCTAAAGTAAGCCCTGTTGCATACGGCTCACTGCAGTCTGCCTCGATAATAAACAAGGGACGAAGCTCCCCTCGACCGGCGTTATCATCCAACCAGTTATCAAGCCCCCCGTACAATTCCTGCATCAAACGAGTCTTACCCGCGCCCTGAACACCGGCCACACTGACAAACCACGTGCTATGCAGTTCACGAATCACCAAAAGCTTACGCAACACCGTTTGCAAACTTGAAATCTGTTTATCGGGACGTTTGAACTCTCTTGCCAGAAACAGCGCTTCACGCAATGCCTTAATAACGGGGTCGATTACTTCAATGTACATAATTCCTTCCTTATCAATAGGCTAGCCCTGTCACAACAGCAGCAAGCCCAATAATGTGTTTATTCCTTGACGATTTGCGTAATTATACCGCTCGCGACTCCCTGCTACTCCCATCGACCTCTTAGCGTACCGATGCGCGCATTGGACTTTAGGGCCTTACCGTCAGGCCCTTTCAGGGCAACACACCCTTCTGGCAAGCCAAAAACCTCTTCAATAGCAGTCTTGATAGATCCAAGCTTGGCGTCGGATCTGGCCGCACGATAGCGCAAGGCTGAAGAGGTATCTTCTTCATCCTCAAGCTCACTATCGCTACGGTCGTCGCAGGCACCTTCATGCGAATACTCCGTATATTGAACGACACCTTTATCCGAAGTTTCGTAGCGATATTTTTTCTTAAATTCTTCCATTGCGACACAGGCAAGGATTTTAGCTTCAAGCACTTCAACCACAGATTCATTGGTTGAGTTAGAGCTGTTTTCATTACACCGTTCAGCATAACCTAATGCGGTATAGCCTCGCGAATCTTCGATCAGTGGGTCCGCATGCATATCCAGAAACTGCTGAATGATTGCCGAGTTCCCTCTATTGGAGCCAAAGGCACCTGCCCCCTTAGCAGCAAACATAAGAGCGGTCATGCCAGAGCCATCCCGCTCATTGATTGTACGGGAGAAAAGGCCAGCTAACTTTCTCGGCCAACTTCCACTTCGGCAGTAGGTCAACTCGATCAGTGCTGTTCTACCTATATCGTTCTTGATAAATATGTCTGCGCCACACTCCCTGATGAAATACTGGCAGATTTCATACTGTCC
>CAYNZI010000194.1:0-5624 GCA_964401565.1 uncultured Spongiibacteraceae bacterium | reverse complement strand
GCCTGGCAATATTCAGAACTAGCGAGGCGGAGTCCGTGCCTAGCAAAATGTTGCCGGACTGTAACAGGTTTTGCTTTGTACATCAATCACTTAGAACGGGAATTTAATGACAGACTATTCTACTGGCGATACCAGCGATAAAAGGCCGGAGGTGAGCTTCTTGGAGGTGAGTGACGCTCATGCCGGTCAGCGGATCGACAACTTTCTTTTGCGGCATTTAAAAGGTGTGCCGAAATCTCGAATTTATCGAATACTGCGCAAAGGTGAGGTGCGTGTGAACAAGTCGCGGATAAAGCCTGAGTACCGGCTGTGTGATGGTGATGTTATACGTATTCCTCCGGTAAGGGTGTCAGATGCAAAGCCGGCAGAGTCGGTATCGACCAGCTTAAATCGCCTGCTCAGTGATTCGACACTGTATGAAGATGAGCGGCTGTTGATTATTAATAAGCCGTCAGGGCTTGCCGTCCATGGTGGCAGCGGTATCAGTCAGGGCCTGATAGAAGCGCTCCGAGTAATGAGGCCAGAGGCCCGATTTTTAGAGCTTGTACATCGGCTGGACCGGGATACGTCGGGCTGCGTTATGATTGCTAAAAAACGGAGTATACTTCGTTTTCTTCATGAGCAGCTTCGTTCTGGCAAGGTTGATAAGCGTTATCTGGCGCTTGTGTCTGGGCGCTGGCCGAATAAGCGACGGGTGGTTAATGAGCCGCTGCTGAAGAATACACTTCAATCCGGAGAGCGCATGGTTAATGTCTCTGCGGAAGGGAAAAAGTCAATTACCGAGTTTTCTGTTGTCGAGCGTTACGCGCAGGCAACACTGGTCGAAGCAAAGCCAATTACGGGTCGCACACACCAGATAAGAGTTCATGCACAATATGCAGGACACCCGCTGCTGGGCGATGACAAATATGGTAATCCGGCCGCGTGTCGAGATTTTAAGCGAAGGGGGTTGAAGCGGCTGTTTTTGCATGCGGCAAGTTTAAAGGTGCCGTTACCTGTCGATGAGCTGGATGATGGCCCGCGATTTCTCACCGTTCGAGCTGAGTTAGGTGTCGAGTTGTCAGGCTTTTTAGCACGGCTGGAGCGGGATTAGGAGGCGCTGATGTTATTCATATTTGACTGGGATGGGACGCTGATTGATTCTACGGATAAAATTGTTAGCTGCATGCAGTCAACTATTTTGTCGCTGGACTTGCCTTTTCGCGATTACGGCGACGTTGTGTCAATAATAGGGCTGGGCTTGCCTGAGGCCATTGAGGTGTTATTCCCCGGCATTCGGTCTTCACTGGCGGTGTCGCTAATATCACGCTACAGCGCGTGTTTTGTAGAGGCCGATCAGGTTCCCTGCGAATTTTACCCCCATGTTATGGCGACGCTGGGCGGCCTCCGAAGCGATGGTCACCAACTGGCGATTGCGACGGGGAAGAGTCGGCGTGGGCTACAACGAGTGCTGGCAAATCTGCAGCTAGAAGCATTCTGTGATGCGACTCGGTGTGCCGATGAGACAGCCTCAAAACCACATCCGATGATGCTTGAGCAGTTGCTGGAGGAATTAGGTTGTCAGGGATCTTCTGCAGTGATGGTGGGGGATACGGAATTCGACTTGGAGATGGCGGCTAATATAGGCATGAAGAGTATTGGTGTCAGTTATGGTGCGCACAGCGTCGAGCGGCTCCAGCGGCATGCCCCGGAGCTTATCATTGATGATTTGAGTGAGTTACTGCCGTGGAGTCTTTGAGCAGCGGTTAATCAGGGGCGCTGAATTCCCTCCTTAGCCAGCATGGTGGTTAACTGGATTAACGGTAGTCCGATTAAGCTATTGGGATCATTGCCGTCCAGTTTGTCGAATAGGGTGATGCCCAGGCCTTCTACTTTGAAGCTTCCTGCACAATCATATGGCTTTTCAGTCGTCAGGTAGCGATCGATCGCGGCTGAATTCAGAGGGCGGAAATAAACCGAAAACGGCTCTACCGTGCTTTGTAGAGACCCAGTACATGAATTTAACAGGACCAGACCGGTATAAAAAGTGACTTTTTTGCCGCTGCATTGTTGGAGCTGGGTGATAGCGTTGCCATGGTTGCCAGGTTTTGTCATTATGGTGCCGTCCAGTACGGCAACCTGATCTGAGCCGATGATCAAATGGGCGGGGTGGCTGTTAGCGACGGCATTGGCTTTTTCATGTGCGAGTCTTGCAACTAACAGCGCAGCCGTCTCATTCGTTTTTGCTGCTTCATCTATGCTCGGGCTAACACAGTCGAAAGCTACATTTAACTGACTTAAAAGCTGCCGGCGATATGGAGAGCTTGATGCCAGTATCAATGGGGGATGTTTAAGTGCATGTTGCATAGAAGGGGAGGGGTTCACGGACGATTTTGCCGATTATAGGTGGAAATGACTGATTTCCCTACAGAAATCCGCTTTTAGTGAGTAATTTCCTTTGACAGTTCTATACTTCGGCCCTATGATTGCGCGCTTATGTTGACTGCCCCCCTACCAAGCCAGATTGATGTCCGCAAACTGGTGGTAAAAGGTGTAGAAATCAGTGCTCAAATGCCGGTTTCTTCACTACCTCGAATCGCAGATATGCTGGCTAATGACCTTGGGGTCATCGCTGTCAATCTTCGCTTCTTTAAGGATGAGGGGCATTTCCGCAGAATTGATGGAGAGCTGCAAGGCTCTGTTGAAATGACTTGCCAGCGTTGTCTGGAGCCATTGACCGTAGCGGTCGATACTCGTTTTAGTTTGGGTATTGCGTGGTCTGAAGAAGATGCTGAGCGTTTACCCAAATCGCTGGAGCCTTTGATAGTCGGTGAAGAAGAGTTGGTAAATTTAGCTGACGTGGTTGCTGAAGAATTGATCCTCAGTTTACCATTTGTCAATTATCATGATCCTTCAGATTGTAAGCAGCAAGTGGGTTATAACAGCGGAGATTCCGACCCGTCTGTCGAAACTGTGGAAAAAGTAACACCGCGGGAAAATCCGTTTAAAGTATTAGAAAAATTAAAGTTCGATAAGTAGTTTCTATTTATCCAGCAGTTTGTTTTCGAGGAGTTAAAGGCCATGGCCGTACAAAAGAGTAAAGTAACCCGTTCACGTCGCGGTCAGCGTCGTTCACACGATTCATTGACTGCTGCAACTTTGTCAGTTGATTCAACTAGCGGTGAAACTCATCGTCGCCATCATATAACCGCTGATGGTTTTTATCGCGGCAAGAAAGTAGTCGACATTCAAGACAACGAATAAATCATTCGTTTCATTGTTGATAAATGGCTTCGCGAATACGCATAGCTGTTGATTGCATGGGCGGGGACTTAGGTCTCCGCACCTGTCTACCTGCCGCTGTTAAGGCGCTGTCATTTTTCCCCGATTTAAATATTACCCTCGTAGGTAACGAGCAGCAAATTACGTCGCTACTCGAGACGCACAATCACGCCTCCTTCTCTATTGTTCATGCTCCTGATGTAGTGACTATGTCAGACAAGCCTACCGCCGCATTGAAATATAAAAAACAGTCGTCGATGCGCGTTGCTATCGATTTACTACAGCAGTGCCAGGTTGATGCGGTGGTCAGTGCTGGCAATACCGGTGCTTTGATGGCTATGGGCTGCCTCGTACTGAAAACACTGCCAGGCATAGATCGGCCTGCCATTTGTTCGTCACTTCCAACCACTGATGGTCATTGTTTTTTGCTGGACTTAGGGGCTAATGTCGACTGTAGTGCCGAGCATCTGCATCAATTTGCAACGATGGGTTCCGTGTTGGCGTCGGCCATAGGTGGCAAGAAAAACCCCCGAATCTCACTGCTTAATATTGGTGAAGAGGCGGGCAAGGGCAATGTACAGGTAAAACTGGCGGACGCATTATTCAAAACCGATTTGCAGTTAAACTATATAGGGTTTACCGAGGCCGATAGGTTATTTGATGGTAATGCCGATGTTATCGTCGCCGATGGCTTTGCGGGCAATATAGCTCTTAAGTCCTGCGAGGGTACCGCTTCGTACATCAGCGGCGTCATTCGTAGTGGATTCAATCGTTCGTTGGTGAGCAGAGTCGCCGGCCTGATTGCCAGACCTGTGCTAAAAACAATTTTTCAAAACCTGGATCCGCAACAGTATAATGGCGCCAGTTTTCTGGGATTGAACGGTGTCGTTGTCAAAAGCCACGGCAATAGTTCGGCGGAAGGTTTTTTTAGTGCCATAGTTCAGGCTAGATCGGAAGTAGAAAGTGACATGATAAATATCATGGCTCGACGACTATCAGCGTTGTCTCTATAGCTGTTTAGTGGCGAATAAAAATTGTGAGGAATAGTAAATGAGTAACTCAAAGCTTGCTTTTGTATTTCCCGGCCAAGGCTCTCAAAAAGTCGGCATGTTAAAAGAAATTGCCCGCCAATTTTCGGTAGTGACGGATACGTTTACCGAGGCTTCCGATGCGCTAGGCTACGATCTATGGGATATGGTTCAAAACGGTGAGCAGGAACAACTAAATCTAACCGAGAGAACACAGCCTATATTACTAGCATCCAGCATCGCTTTGTGGAGGGTATGGAGTGAGCGTAATGGCGCGCAGCCGGCAATGTTGGCCGGTCACAGTCTAGGGGAGTTTTCTGCGTTAGTTTGCGCTCAGAGCATTTCATTTTCAGATGCAATGACTCTGGTTAGGGCTCGCGGCCAATTCATGCAAACGGCAGTCCCTGTGGGTGAGGGCTCAATGGCAGCAGTACTTGGGCTTGAGGATGATGTCATTATCGACATTTGCACGAAGACCGGCGCCGAAGCTGTTAATTTCAATTCCCCGGGGCAGGTTGTTATCGCGGGAAGAGTTGCAGCGGTTGATCAAGCTATTGTGTTATTGAAAGAAGCGGGGGCCAAGAGAGCGATGCCCTTACCTGTAAGTGCGCCTTTCCATACATCATTAATGCGTCCTGCCGCGGATAAGCTAGCTGAAAAGATTTCCGAGCTCGATATTGTTACGCCCGCTATCCCAGTTGTTCATAACGTGCATGCACAAACAGAAAATGATCCTGAAAAAATAAAGGAACTACTGGTGCAGCAACTCTATAGCCCTGTTAGATGGACGAGTTGTATTCAAACAATGGTTTCAGCGGGTATTGAAAAAACACTTGAATGTGGTCCGGGGAAAGTATTGAGCGGGTTGAGCAAACGTATCGATCGTTCACTGAGTGGATACAATATCGAAGAGCCAGCCGCTTTGGAAAAAGCGTTGGCCGAAAACCAAGATTAGCGTCTCGGCCGGTACCTAATAGAGTATTCATCATTGTTTTCTGGAGAAGTAGTTATGACAGATAAAATCGCATTGGTAACAGGGGCCAGTCGAGGTATTGGTCAGGCCATCGCGCGACAGTTAGGGCGGGACGGCTTTACCGTCATTGGAACGGCAACAACAGCGAGTGGGGCTGAAAATATTACGGCGTACTTGAATGATGCTGGCATTACAGGCGAGGGCATGGAGTTAAACGTCGCCGACCCCGAATCAGTAATCGCGGTGGTAAAATCGATTAACGACAAATACGCAGCACCTTTGGTTCTTGTTAATAACGCAGGGATTACTAAAGATAATATCCTCATGCGCATGAAAGAAGATGAGTGGAGCGATGTGGTCAG
>CAYNZI010000193.1:0-5630 GCA_964401565.1 uncultured Spongiibacteraceae bacterium | reverse complement strand
GGAAGCCGGGACGGCCCAGGACTATGGATCGGTGGTGCCTGGCCTGATTCTCGGTGCTGAAAATCAGCTGGTGAACTCTGGAGGGGGCCAAGACCATGAGGCCGCTGCCCGTCGCTCAGCCATCCGCGCCAAAACACGATAAACGCGAGCGGGAATTTCTCCGGCAAAAAAAAAGCCCTTGTCTAAACTTTTACGTCTAAACAAGGGCTTTTTCGTATTGAGGGCTATGCCCTCAAACTATCGTGCAATCTAGAAGTAGTACCCAACAGTAACACCGAAAGTACGTGGCTCTAGAATGAACTGGTTAGTAAACAGACCCGATACTGCATCGGTTGTGTACTGGCCAGTCACATTATCGTCGTCAGAGATATTCTTCACGAACGCTTCTGCATACCATGTTTCATCAGCACTGGTTAACATCGCCGATGCATTCCAAACGCCCCATGAATCAATCACGTCATTAGCCGTATTGAAGTTGCGAGCGTAATACTCATCCTGCCAATAGTAGTTAGTCCCTATCTGCAATCCCATACCATTAGACATCGCCATCTGATAGCTAACACCAACAGTTGTACTCCACTCAGGAGCCTGCTGAAGCTGGTTACCATCAAGATTCGCTTCAACACCAGGAGTTCCATCGGCAGTAAGATAATTGTTACCAAAAACGCTAACAATACCGGCTGTAGTTCCCATTTGGTTCGGATCAGTTGGATCGACTGAAGAGAAGTCACTGATTTCAGAATTCAGATAAGACATATTCCAGCTGAAGGTCCAGTTTTCGTCAGGCGCGTAAATAAACTCACCCTCAAGACCGTAAATAGTCGAGTCAATATTTTCATTGACTGATGACTGGGCAATGATTTTAGAAACCTGCATATCGGCGTAATCGTAGTAGAAAGCCGTCAAGTTAGCTTGCAACGTATTCTCCAGCAAACGGGTCTTGGCACCTACTTCTAACGAATCGATAAATTCTGGCTCAAAATAAGCCAAACTAGGGTCACCAGTGACAGGGTCTAACAATGGAGAATCAGATGACATGGTATTAAAACCACCACTCTTATAACTTCGCGCAACAGTGGCATACAGCATCACGTCGTCATTCAGGTGGTAGTTAATATTAACCTTACCTGTTGTCTCCTGCCAATCATTACCAAACGTCTCATAACCGCCGCCTGGAACATTGGGGTCCGACAAGAAGTTCAAGTAAACCGTACGCTGAGTCGACGTTTTTTCTTCATCGGTATAACGAAGACCAAAGGTCATGTCAATCTGATCATTAACAGTCAAATACAACTCACCAAATACCGCTGTAGTATCAAGCTGATAAGATAACGTGTGGTTGTCATAGAAGTGCTGATTTGTTGGCAAACCATTCAGTTGACCAAACAGCGCCAAACCTGAGTTATACACATAATAATGATTTTCATTCTCATAGGTCAGATAAAATCCACCCAGTAAAAAATTCACATCACTATCATAGCTTGAGGCAAGACGAAATTCCTGGCTGAACTGATGTGGATCGCTAGACGACTCATCAGCACCATAAGCATAATTAACGGTAACGTCGTCATATCCACTTGGCAAAGCCATAGTGACCGTCGCAGGCCACACTTCTGATGCAACGGCCTTATCATAATCATCACGAGCATTAAAGTAAGAATCACTATAACCGGTAACCGAAGTAAACGTTAAATCACCGAAGTCGTGATTGATTTCTAACGAGGTAACAGTCTCATCAGCTTCGTAAGTAGGCTTGAAGTCCATATTGACTTTGCGCAGATCCGTAGGATTAACGCTATTCGCATAGTCGTCTACCGGGAATGTGTATGGGGTCGCAGCGGTAAGCGCAGCAAGCAACGAACCGGTAATTGTCGCTGCACCATTAGGACTATCATAACCTAGCGAACCAGGCAAACACCCTAAGATTCCATCGGGATCTTTGCTACAGGCCTGTTTCTGACCACGCATACGATTGTCGTCTTCTTTGAAGTGATGAACCATCAACGTTACATCGGTATTTTCAGTTGCCTGCCACAGTGTGGTCCAGCGAATAGAGTACATATCACGGTCGTCAATTTCACTACCGTCAAATATGTTATCCGTGTAACCATCGCGCTGCAGAGAAAAGCCCGCTATTCGAGTAGACAGCGTATCAGTCAGCGGCAAGTTGAAAGCGCCTTTAAACTTTTTGCTACCGTAGTTACCTAACTGCATTTCTATAAAACCTTCCATTTCTTCGGTAGGCTTCTTAGTGATAACATTAATAACACCAGCGGTTGTATTGCGGCCATACAGTGTACCTTGAGGGCCACGCAATACTTCAACACGCTCGGTGTCGTAAAATTCTGCTTCAAAAATACGTGAAGCATTCAGATAAACACCATTCAAGTGGATACCTGTACCGGAGTCGGCGGATGCGCCCACCGCATTGGTTCCTATACCACGGATAGAAATATTTGAACCGGTGAAGTTGCCTTTTGACATTAACATGTTCGGGACATTCATCTGAATATCCAGAGCGTTAGTGATTTGTGCCCGCTCCAGCTCATCACCAGAAAAGGCGCTTACTGCAATGGCGGTATCCTGAAGAGATGTTTCACGCTTTTCAGCGGTTACAATAACCTCTTCAAGGAAACCCGAGCTTTGGCCCAATGCCAATGGCGACGCTATAGCCGTAGCCAATAACGTAGGGATTAAAGATAGTTTGCGACGTTTCAAACGCATAGACGTGACTCCAATAGTGATGTAATTTTTATGATTAATCTATTTAGGCGCCGAAAAATACCAGAAAATACTCGCGATTTCTACCATAAAAATCACTTTTTATTCTAATTTGCGACTAAAGATTGAACAAATCAATAATTCTAATGTCGCCGCTGGCATAATCCATCAATTCCACTACCGCCTCCACCAGCCTTCACCCCAGTAAATACCTACCCACAAAGGGTTTGAGGCGACAGACATTCCATAATATAGTCGGGCATTGCCAATAAGTGAGATCACCCATGGAACACATTACAATCGAGACAGGAACCACCGAGTTACTGTGCTACATTGAAGACCACGTTGGCGTGATTACCCTTAACAAGCCTGAAAAAAAGAACGCTCTCGGAGACATTTTGACCCCGGCCCTGCGGCGCTCACTGCTGTTACTGGAAGATGATCAGCGCGCAGGCTGTATTCTCATTACCGGTACGGGTAGGCGATGTGAGCGGTATGAGCGGTGATTCAAAACCGCAACATAAGGAAGAGCGCGTAGCAGAACTGTTGCATAAACAAATGACCCTGACACAACGCTTGTATCAACTTAACAAAGTCACCATCGCGGCGCTGCCAGGTGCAGCCGCCGGCGCAGGCTTATCCATCGCTCTGGCCTGCGACCTAAGAATTGCATCTGACAATGCCTTTATCACCACCGCTTTTCGCAACATTGGCCTGTCGGGAGATTATGGCGCCAGCTGGTTCCTTCCCCGTTTGATAGGCATGGGTAAAGCAAAAGAACTCTTCTACACGTCAGCTCGTGTCAACGCTGCCGAAGCCAAGCGATTAGGGATCTTCAATAGTGTATTTCCGCAGGATAGCTTCCGGCTGGATATGATGACGTACGCTAAGCAGATAGCGAACGGGCCTACTGGCGCGCTAAGTCGGATGAAAATAAATTTGAATGCCAGCCTCGATCAAAGCCTTTCCGAAAGCCTGGCACTTGAAGCAAAACACTTGATAGACAGCGCGGGAACTTTTGAGTCAAAGGAAGCGGTCAGCGCATTTTTACAAAAACGAAAGCCCAATTTCCGCAACCCTTCCTAATAATTCACTGAATCACACCCACTTACTCCAATCTTTTTGCCTTTCCCCTTGCGAGAATATGTTGCGCCATATCACGGTAATGTGAGTTCCTTTGTATTATTTTCTGAACGGGTGTAATCGGTTACTGAAAAGAAACTCAGCCCGCACCCTATGGTGTAAACTAGGCCTCATTACATGTAAAAGAATCTGCTCCAGGAGCAAATTGACACAATGAATCAAACAATCAAAGTAGCGCAGCCACTGGTCATTTTACATGGCGATGAAATGGCTCAAATTGCCTTCGAACGAATTCTAAAACAGTTCGTCACATCAAAGTTGGACATCAGGTTAATTGAAATAGACCTCTCTGCAGAGAACCGTCTTCTCACGAATGGACAAGCGGTGGTCGATGCCATCGATGCGTTAAAAACCTATGGCGTGGGCATCAAAAATGCCGGTATGACTGTCAATCGCCAGCAACTTGATGAGATGCTGACGAAACACCCCGACATTAACGAAAAAGAACTCAACAAGCTTGCCACTAAGTCTCCCAACGGCGCCATTCGAAAAGGTATCGGTGGCAATATTACTCGCGAGGATATTGAGTTCTCAAATTTGAAAGTTGAACACCCCTACTGGATAGGTCGTGACATAGACGTCGACACCATGGACAGTGGCGGACTGGATCATAGTTACAATGAGCTGTCTGACTCCACCGGGGTGGCAAAAGTTATTTTTGTTGGCAGTAGCGGCGACCCAGTCGAACTCCATCGCCGCACCTTGAAAAAAGGCGATCCATGGCTACTGGCTACTAATGATATCGATGAGATAAAAAAGTGGGCTCACCGGTTTTTTCAGCGCGCCCTGACAGAAAAGAGAGACGCCTATCTAGGCCTCAAGGACACCGTAATACCGGGTTACGACGGCGTTATGCGTGCCGCTATAGAAGATATATATACTAGCGACTACCAACAGGCATTTACCGACGCCAAGCTAAGTTATCACTACGAACTAATAGACGCACAAGCCGCTCGCATCGTATCTAACCCACCGCAACGAGCGCTATGGGGTATCCCCGACAACACCACCGGCATGAAAATTTATAAGCTGGTACAGCAGTTAAAAGCTTACGGGCTTCCCACTCGCAAACACCATGTATCTCTGTCCCGAATGAGTGCCGGTGGCGGTGATCAATATGGCAGTTTCAATACACCGGTTAAGGAAGACGGCATCATCAAAGTTATTGTTGATGGCATCGAGCGGCATGCTCGCTTTGTAAAGAAGAATGATCCTATCCTGTTTATGTCCAATGATCGCCAAGCGATCAAAGATTGGGTCACTCAGGTATTCCGGGATGCTGCGGTCAATAAAAAAGAAGTTTACTTCGGCCTGAAACGTGAGTTTATCAATTATGACGACGTATACAGCACGGTCATTAACGATGTCCGAAACGAACTCGCTGAACAAGACACGCCTCCACCATCGTTTATGATCATGCGCCCCTCTCGTCAACTGAGTAAAATGATTACCGATCCTCCACGCTGGGGACTTTATCCAACGCAAAACCTGGATGGTGATATTTTCTCTGATATATCAGCGGCACTCGGAGGAAGCTTGGCCACCGCAAGTTCAATTATCGAAAGCACAGATGGCACAATGCTTTACGAAGCACCTCACGGAACAGCACACGATCTCTATCTTAAATATATTGAAAGCGATGGAAAGACCGCAATTTTTAACTCATCTGCCCTGATTTACGCCGTGGCAAATGGGCTCAAAACACTGGGGACCAGGGAGAACAATGAAGAGTTGCTACGGTACTCGAAACAGCTAAAAGCCGCTCT
>CAYNZI010000192.1:0-5643 GCA_964401565.1 uncultured Spongiibacteraceae bacterium | reverse complement strand
GAATAGCCCCATCAGCCATTCGCGCTCCTTCGTCGCGCGTACGCAGCAGTAGCGCCGCCGATAAATTACCGCCGGCACTATCACCCATTACAAAGGCATTACTTGCCTCGCTACGCCCAGAAGGTCCGTTGGCCAACATATACGTCCAAGCACCCATGCAATCATCCAAGGCACCGGGAAATGGTGTTTCTGGTGACAACCGATAATCGATGGCCAGCACCGCACAGTTGGAATACTTGGCCAGTTGAATGGATGTGTTTCGATGGGCGTTCAAGCCACAAAGAATAAAACCGCCGCCGTGAATCATCAGGACCCGCGTTTGCTCATCAGCCCCCTGAGGGACAATCCACTCAGCGGGTCGCCCGGCGACTTCCAGGGAAGTTATCGATACTGACTCATCAATAACGGGCTGGGGCAATTCAACAGAAACTCGCTGCAGCGCCAACCGCTGGGTTGCACTCATCCCGGCATATTCTATTCTGGAATCCAGTGTTGCTTGCCTCAAGGCGTCGTTAACAGCGGTAAGGTATTCTGAAGGGCCACGTTTCACAGTTATATTCCTATATATTATCTAGTTTCAATTACCGTCTGCACGGAAATTACGGTATCTGTTATAACCGCTACAAAAAATCTCTGAGCAGCTTCATAACTTTTTCAAGTTGGTCATGATGTACCCAATGACCCGCATTTTCTACTGTCTCAATCCGAACATTCTGGAACAATTCGGCGCGACCATCTTGCTCCGGATCAGGCGCATTGCTTTCAGCCCCTCTCACCAACATGGTCGGGCACTCAATTTTGGACAAGAGTTCAACACTATCTTCCATATTCATACCGGTCGATGGGTATGTGCGCACATAATTATCAAACTTCCAGCAGAACGTGCCATCTTCATTTTGATTGACACCGTGAACCGTAAGATGATGCGCTTGATCAAGGGATAAATGAGGGTTTGCTTCCTTCATCCTTGCAGCCGCCTCCTCGATGGACGGGTAACGGCGCATTTGATGACCAGAAAATTTGCGCATTTGCTTTACCCAACCACGCATCGCCCGATCAACTTCGTAAGCTTTACGCTCCGCTATGATTTTTGGTGACGGCCCCACCCCTTCAATGGCAACGAGTTTTTCGACATTTCCAGGAAATATTCCCGAGTAGCGCAATGAAACGCCTCCGCCCATCGAATGAGAAATAATTTTTAGCGGCGCCAAATCCAATTGATGAATGAGCTGGGCAATATCATAGACATAATCCATGGTGGTATACGTTCCGCCACGAATCCATTCGCTATCCCCGTGCCCACGCAAATCCGGCGCAATCACGTGATAATCTTTGCGCAAATCTCTGGCAATCCAATCCCAGTTGCGACAGTGGTCCCTACCACCATGCACTAACAGCAATGGTGGTGCCTCCGGGTTGCCCCAATCAACATAATGCAGCCGCAGGCGCTGCGAAAAATAGGAATGAGACGTTGGGCCGGAAAAAAAATCCATATTAGAACTCCGTGCTAGGAATAATTAAATTGAGTCGATCTGGCTGAACCAAACACCAATGATCGCGGTAACGTCGATTTGAATAAAACTGGCATAGTAGCGGGGCGTCTATCGTCAATGGGCCGTCTCTGGCTGTTGAACATAAAAACCGCCCTTGAACTCACCAAACAATTCTTTGACCTGCGGGTGTTGCACCGGCTCACCAGTCTCATCGATTAGCAGGTTCTGTTCCGACACATAGGCCACGTAAGCATTCGCGTTATCTTCTGCCAATAAATGGTAGTAAGGCTGGTCCTTCTTAGGACGAACATCCTCGGGAATAGATTGCCACCACTCTTCGGTATTGCTGAACGTGGGGTCAACATCAAAGATGACACCGCGAAACGGAAACAGTCGGTGACGTACTATTTGCCCAATATTAAACTTTGCATCGCGCTGAAGCATTTGCAGGGTATCTCCCAATCGAGGTAACGTATGATGGTACTGAACCAATCGAACAACAACGCTTATCGCCTCATCGCACTAGAACCTACCGATTATAAACTCAAGGCACATCAAAATTGAACCGTCTAGTCACAACCAAGTACCTTCATATTGCACTATTTACCATGATGGTCTGAAAAGCGACCAAACAAACCGCCAAAACGGGGATAATGACTTGACCCGCTATCAAAAAAAAGCTCTGATTGTCGCCCTCAGAATTTCAACATATATGACCAAACCGAAAGGATCTTATTCATGCCCTTACAATTACGTTCCGAAGTAAAATCCAACAACACGCTGGAATTATCCCTGGCCGAAGTGGACATGCCGGTACCCGCTGAAGATGAAGTTGTGATCCGTATCGAAGCCGCACCCATCAATCCTTCTGACTTAGGTTTGCTGTTTGGCCCAGCTGATATGTCTACAGCTAGTGTCTCTGGTACTGCCGACAACCCGGTGGTAAGCGCAGAAGTGTCCCCCAAGTTCATGCCAGCGCTGGCAGCACGGGTAGATCAATCACTAGCGGTTGGCAATGAGGGCGCTGGTGTTGTCGTGGCTGCAGGTAGCTCTGCCGCTGCACAAGCCCTGATGGGTAAAGTCGTTGGCGTGGCTGGTGGTTCAATGTACTCACAATTTCGCGCCGTCAAAGCTGCTCAGTGTATGCCTATGCCAGAGGGCGTGACACCAAAAGACGCTGCTTCCTGCTTCGTTAACCCCCTGACCGCCCTTAGCATGACAGAAACCATGCGCCTGGAAGGCCATACCGCACTAGTTCACACAGCCGCCGCGTCAAACCTTGGCCAAATGTTGAACAAAATCTGTATCGCCGACGGCATCGATCTAGTGAATATTGTTCGCAAACCTGAACAAGCCGCTATTCTGCGAGAAATCGGCGCCAAGTACATTGTCGACTCTTCTTCAGAGACCTTCATGGACGATTTAGTTGACGCGTTAGTAGCAACAGGGGCCACTATTGCCTTTGACGCCATTGGCGGCGGCACTCTAGCCGGCAACATTCTGTCTGCAATGGAAACCGCCGCCAATAAAACAGCCAAAGAATATAGTCGTTACGGCTCTGACACCTTTAAACAAGTCTATATCTATGGCGGTCTGGACCGCAGCGTGTCCACCATCAATCGCAACTTTGGCCTGTCTTGGGCGCTTAGCGGATGGCTGCTAACACCATTTTTGCAACGAATTGGTATGCCTAAAATGATTGAACTACAAACCCGCGTTGCCACTGAAATAAAAACAACGTTCAAATCAAACTACACCAGAGACGTATCGCTGGCTGAGGCATTGAGTGCAGACGCCATGGCACAATACGGCAAGCAAGCAACGGGCGAGAAATACTTGATCAATCCCTCGCAAGCCTAATATCTGCAAAGGCGCGGAACGAGACTCCATCCATAGAGACTTGTTCACTTAAGCCATTAACAAAAAAGGCCAACAAGATTTCCTTGTTGGCCTTTTTCATAACCGAGATAAATGTGCTTAGTTCGGAGCCGCCGCCAGATCGGCCCTCAATGTTCTTCCCGCCAGCAAGAAATGAGTAGCCGACCAGAGACTCACTATTGGCAGCAGATACAACATCGCATTTCGCAATGATTCGCTGCCATAGGTCGACGCCAGGGAGTCACTTAATAGACCAACAAACCAGGGACCAAGTCCCAATCCGATCATATTGAGAATAAAGAACAACACCGCCGACGACAAAGCCCGCATACGTAACCCAACCAGGCTATGTGTGGTAGCAATCGCATTACCCAAATAAACATTGGCCATCACACCGGGAATAACCATACAAGTCAGTGCGACATAGGCATTGTCGACCAAGTAAATCGCAGTAATAAACGGCACTGATAAAAACCCCGCTATCGACGGCACCCATACATACCAGCGCTTGTCTCTAGGCGATAGACGGTCGGCAATATAACCTCCGAAGAACACCCCGATGGCACCACCGAAGCCCATAATCAGTGCCAGATAGGTTCCCAGCTCACCAGTCGTCATACCGTGGGTACGGATCATGAACGAAGCCGTCCAGTTACTGCTTGAATAACTCGCAAAAGCGTTCAATGCTGCACCCGCAGCCATATGCCGAAATGACAACCGGCTCCAGAGCAAACCCAGCACTTCCAAAAAGGTAGGCTGATCGCTCGAGGCCTGCTTTTTTTCCGACAAACCACGAATAGGCTCAGGCAGGGTAGTCCACACAAGAATGGCTAACAAAACACCGGGAATACCGACAACGGCAAATGCGATCCGCCAACCGAAAAATTCATTGAGCCATCCACCCAGCAAAAACCCAAAAAGAATACCAAAGCTCACACCGGTTGAATAAAACCCTAATGCTGTCGCTCGTGATGTAGGAGAGAAAATGTCAGAAATAATCGAATGCGATGGCGGGCTACCGCCGGCCTCACCTACCCCCACCCCAATTCGTGCCGCCAACAACTGTATATAGTTTTGCGCAGCGCCGCTGAGAGCGGTCATAAAACTCCAAATAAATAGTGACGCGGCAATAATTCTACTTCGATTTGAGCGATCGGCCCAACGAGCAATTGGAATACCTGCGGTGACATAAAATACCGCAAAAGCAAAACCCGTTAACAAGCCCAATTGACCATCGGACAAATCCAAGTCTGCCTTGATAGACTCCTGCAATATGGCCAGCAGCTGGCGATCAATAAAATTGAAACTGTAAACGACCGTTAGCAGCCCCAAGACATAGTATTTTTTATTACCTGTCGCATAAGGGTTGTCGGTAGTACTATTTGTGTTCTCTTCTGCCACGCGAATATCCTTCTAGATCATTATTGTACGAGCTTTATTTCGCTCAACTATGGCGCAGTGACGCCAACTGTGCAAGCTCTACTACCAGATAGAGCCGGAACGCACCCTCGCCTGCACGGAAACTTTAGTAAGCGAATGAAAATCGAACGACGCAAGATCAATGCGACCCTGAATGCCGAAGAAGGTTGCCAGAACTTACGTTAACGATTGGCGTTTTATGCTAAACTCACAAGATAATTGTGGTAATTCCGGTTAAAAAAAGAACACCCTGGATTCAGCATGGAACGCTCCGAACAAAGCCGTTATCAAATTTATCGCAGCGTCATTGCCAGGGTATTGAATGACCAGGAGCACTTGCCCAGCCTGCCGGCCATTACATTAAAAATTCGCCATGCCATAAACGATAACAATACCACGGTAGAAAAGCTTGCCCTGCTGATTAGTAGCGACCCATCTCTCAGTGCACTATTAATGAAATCTGTCTCCAGCCCCCTTTACCGAACTCTCGAGTCACCCAACACACTTCAAAGTGTTATTTCAATTATGGGATTCGCCGCCGTTAACAATATTGTTATGGCGCACAGCGTTAATAGTCTATTTGTTTTCAGGAAGCCCGAGCTCAAAATGCTGTTTAACATGACACGTCAGCGCCAGGTTGTTAAGGGTTCAATGAGTGGCTTTCTCGCAAAAAAACTTCGATACCAGCCAGCCGACGAAGCTTTAATGGTTAGCCTGCTGAGCGAAGTTGGCACTCTAGCGTTGCTGTCTGCATTCAGAGACCACCCAGACGTACCTAACAAGCAGACCTATTTACGCCTTTGCCGAGATTACAGTAAGTCATTAGGCGTCATTCTACTGACCAAATGGGGGG
>CAYNZI010000191.1:1485-5646 GCA_964401565.1 uncultured Spongiibacteraceae bacterium | reverse complement strand
ACTACTTCGCCAGTCTCAATGCAAATAGCGATAACACCAGTAACGTCACCGTCTTCATTTTTCACTAGATCTGTCGCATACCATTCGTTGAAGAATACAGTCTCATTCTTCATGTTACCCTGGTAAAGCGTGTGCAATAGTGCATGACCGGTTCGGTCTGCAGCGGCACAAGTACGAGCGGCCTGAGTAGAATTATCAGGACCCTTCGACTGACCACCAAAAGGCCGCTGATAGATACGGCCATCTTCAGTGCGCGAAAACGGCATGCCCATATGATCCAATTCGTAAACGGCTTCCGGGCCGACACTACACATATATTCAATAGCATCCTGATCACCGATGTAATCGGAGCCTTTAACAGTGTCATACATATGCCACCGCCAATCATCATTAGGATCGTTGGACGCAATCGCGCAGGTAATCCCGCCCTGTGCCGAAACCGTATGCGACCGTGTTGGAAAAACCTTGGTAATCACCGCCGTTTTATAACCTGACTGGGATAGTTGCAACGCGGCACGCATACCCGCTCCGCCGCCACCGACAATTACGCCGTCAAATGAAATAGTTCTAATCGTTGTCATGCTTGCTTAACTCCAAAGAATCTGGATGCCCCAGACTACATATGTAAACAGAACAATTGCACTGGCGGCTTGAAAACACCAGCGCAGGAGATTTGCCTGAGCGCCTACAGCAGGCCCCATTTTGATGGTTAGTACGTGCGAGATCAGATAATCTGTCGACACACACCACAGACCTATCCATGCATGTGATGCAATAGATAGTAATGCCGCCAGGCTAAATACTTTTACCCAGGTCTGGCCAAACAGCGCTGTCCACTCAGCGTAATCAGGTGCACCTATAAAAACGACTGCTGCGATAAATACCGTATAAGTCAGCAAGATAACGCCGCTGACTCGCTGTATCATCCAGTCAGCAAGGCCATTCCGGCCCAAATTTGTTACTGAAGTTACCATATCATTGCTCCCGTTAGAACGATCAATACGACCGAGATACCTATGACTAACTTGGCCGCAGTGATACCTCCTTCAAGGCTCTCTCCGTATCCAAGGTCCATACAAAAATGTTTTACGCCAGCTACACAATGATAGATCAACGCAGACAACACCCCCCAGACAACAAGCTTACAAACTAGAGAGTCAGCCAGTGCAGCCACGGCATTGAAGCCTTCTTCACTAGCGAGAGATTCATCCAACAACCAAAGCAGCACGGCGGCTCCAGCCACAAGAATGACGCCGGAGATTCGGTGCGTAATGGATGTAAGAGCAGGTAGCGGCCATTTCATAGCACCGAGATCGAGGTTTACAGGTCGTTTATCAGTCACGGTTTTATCACACTCGTCAGGCCCATACTCCAATATGGAGAGCAGGCAGTTAAAGGTCAGAAAATTTGTATTAACGAATTCAGACAATGAAAAAACCTAAGCGATTAAAAGACTTAGACCCACTGAATTCGCGGCGAATTATAGGCATAACAACCTGAAAATACAATCGAACGCCGTTTAATTTGAACCTTGTCCGCGCGTATCGTGCAACTAATGCGAGCGTCTTTGACAAACCACACCGATATACCATAGGCATGAGCGCTGAATACCGCTCCCGATCCACACCAAAACCGCCAAATACCCGACTCTCTAATAGGCAGTTAACTGATCTCGAACAAAAATTCAACATTGACAAAGACCACCAAAACCCTATAGTTGTCGTCCCTTTGAATCGGTTATTGACACCAATAATGGCGACAGCGTCGTTACGCTGGACACAATATCCAGATCATAGGAATGTAGCAGCTGATTTATTCACCTTACCTGACACACAAAACCAGCGCCGGGATCGAATACTGAACGTTAATTAAAGCTAATCATACACAGCTACCCAAAACGAATATCATATTTAGTTAGGAGTTTTACATGTCTGATAAAAAAGCGACTCTAGCCGTAGACGGCAAGGACGCCATTGATCTACCCATATATTCTGGAACCATCGGCCCAGACGTCGTTGATGTGGGTGCATTAACCGCACAAGGCATGTTTACCTATGACCCCGGCTTTGTTTCGACAGCAGCCTGTGAGTCAAAAATCACTTACATCGATGGAGGCAAAGGCATATTGCTGCACGCCGGCTACCCTATCGATCAACTCGCAGAAAATTCCGATTTTCTCGAGACTTGCTGGCTGCTATGGAATGGAGAGCTTCCCACAGCAGAAGAGAAAAAAGCGTTCGTTGATAAGGTTACCAGCCATACAATGGTTCATGACCAGATGAACAATTTTTTCCGCGGCTTCCGTCGCGATGCACACCCAATGGCCATTATGTGTGGCGTTGTTGGCGCACTATCCGCTTTTTATCATGACTCTCTCGACATCACTAATGAAAAGCATCGTCAGATTTCAGCCATCCGGCTAATCGCTAAAATGCCTACATTAGCAGCCATGGCCTATAAATATTCTATTGGCCAACCTTTCGTTTATCCGCGCAATGATCTTGATTACGCAGAAAACTTTCTACATATGATGTTCAGCACACCCTGCGACGACGAACCGGTAAGCCCTATTCTCGCCAAAGCGATGGATAAAATCTTCCTTCTTCACGCCGACCATGAACAAAATGCATCGACGTCAACTGTTCGCCTGGCTGGCTCTACCGGCGCCAATCCATTCGCCTGCATCTCTTCTGGCATAGCCGCTTTATGGGGGCCATCACACGGCGGTGCCAACGAAGCTGTTTTGGACATGCTCGCTGAAATCGGCGATGTATCACGCATTGACGAGTTCGTAGCCAAAGCCAAAGACAAAAATGATCCATTCAGGCTTATGGGCTTCGGTCACAGGGTTTACAAAAACTTTGACCCACGCGCCAAAGTAATGAAGCAAACAGCCAATGAAGTACTAACCGAACTGGGACTAGACAACGATCCCTTGCTGGCCATTGCAAAACGCCTTGAACAGATAGCCCTAGAAGACGACTACTTCATTGAGAAAAAGCTCTACCCCAATGTCGACTTTTACTCTGGTATTATCCTGAAAGCGATGGGCATACCAACCAGTATGTTTACTGTCATATTTGCACTGGGCCGCACGCCGGGCTGGATTGCACACTGGAACGAAATGATTAGCAGTCCGTACAAAATTGGCCGTCCGCGTCAATTGTACACAGGCCCTGAACAGAGAGAATTTGTTGACCTGGAAAAGCGCTAACCCTATTCCGCCCAACTTATTGGGCCCTTTTTAGGCCCACCTTTTTCGAAGAACACTCAGCCCCGGCTGGTCCGGGGTTTTTTTTGCCTAATTATTCTGAAGGATTTGAAACACAACCACCCACCGCCGACAACCAAACAGGGCCACACGCCGAACCCTACTCTGTATCTATAACGCCCACGAGACTAAAAGCTTTCACCTTCACCGATATGATCAATTCTGGGATACTCTATCCACTGGAAAGTTTGTTGATGACCACATATCACACACGCATGCAGAACATCCCCTGTTTCCTCATTCATATCTCCCGACTTACGCATCATGCCGTGCTCACATTTATCACACACATAATTAACCTCAATCGGTTGAACAACCCGCTTAATCTCACCCATCACTATCTCCACACCATCATAAAATTGATATCCACTGCAATTGAGTGTGCTACAAACACACCGAACCAGCAAGCGATTGACATCAAAATTCGTTCAGACTATGTAGATTTTCCGAGCAAAAATCACAAAAGAAAATATCACCCCTGCTTTCGACTCCCGAGGAGAGTCACATTACTTCCCGATGATATAGGCCATTCTAGTTCAGAGTACTTTGGTGAGGGCCTACCTAAAAAATACCCCTGGGCATAATCAACACCAAACGATTTGAGCAGGTCATAAGTTTGCTGATCGCACACATGCTCAGCTATCACTTTTTTACCACAGGCTTTCGCAATATCTACCATCGAACGAACCATAGCGCAGTCAATTTTATTATCGACCATTCTTTCAACCATTTCTCCATTTATCTTTACGTATCCCGATGGCATATTTTTCAGATAATAGAAAGAGCTAAAACTCGACCCAAAATTATCGATGGCAAACTCGAAACCCAATGAAATTAGTTCTTCAATTTTTTCAGATTCCTCTTCTTCTCGTTTTTGAATTGAGATAAGC
>CAYNZI010000191.1:0-1475 GCA_964401565.1 uncultured Spongiibacteraceae bacterium | reverse complement strand
CAATTTTTTCAGATGAAGTATAGATATTATCAACGAGAATTCTTTCCTTCATCTCGAAGACAATCTGACTGGCATCAATATCGTAGCTATTTAGCATTGCCACTGTTCGACTGACAAAATCTGTATCTACAAACAGCTGCCCAGAAAGATTAATGTAGAATCTCATTCTCTTTCCCTCACTATTCAGTGACTCCAACTTTTCCATACTACTCTTGATAACCCAATAATCAATCTCCGCCACCAGACCGAAGCGCTCGGCAATGGGTATGAACATTTTTGGCAATACCAGCTCACCTATGCCTTCGTTCATGCGTGGCAACACCTCGTAGCACTGCTCAATGTCATCTGCGATGTTAACTATAGGCTGAAAATGCAACACAAAATTATTATTCGTCAACGCACTCACTATACGCTGCGACCAACCGACATCCTTTTTGTTCTTATCGACGGCAGCAGGCAAATAGAGCCGGTACTGGTTTCGACCTTTCGCCTTTGCAGAATAACAGGCCATATCTGCTTGAGAAAAAATGTCTTCAGCGGTGAAATTGTTATTATCGATTAGCGCAACGCCTACCGAACAACAAATATTAAACGTCTTACCCTGCTCTACAAATAGAAACTCCTCCATTGATCTTACAATCGACAAAGCAATCTCGACCGCTCCCTTTTCGTCAACATCGCGCGCTAATACTGCAAATTCGTCACCGCCTAATCGACAGACAACATCATCATTTCGCATTCTTTTTTTCAACAAGCCTGAAATCTGAACAAGTAATTTGTCACCGGCAGCATGCCCAAGAGAATCATTAACAAATTTGAACTGATCCAGATCGATAAAAAGCAACGCGCTACCAACCTTATCCGCTGTTATTCGCGCCCGCTCCTGCTCCAAAACATCCGTAAAGCTTCGCTTGTTGATAAGCCCGGTTAAGGTGTCATAGTCTGCTAGTCGACGCAGAGCCTCGTCTCGCCCCTTTATCGCAGTAATGGTGCTATTTAGCGCATTGCTGATTGCTTCAATTTCCTCATCTCCACCCTGATCAACCCATACGTCAGTTTCTCCCCGGGCCAAACGATCAAGCGGTTCGCGTAAATCCAGCAGCGGTTTGAGTGCATACCTTATTAGCCGCCGACCGACGATAGCTGCCACCAAAAACAAAACGAGAATTAGTATGCTTCCGTCGGCAATGACACTCCACCGCACTGATTTAACAACACTGAAATCGAGGCCCATGCGAACATGGGCGACTGCCTCACTACTTCCATCTGAATCTTGAGAAGATGACCCTACACCAAACATCGGAACCACTACCGCCTCACCAACAACCATTGCAAGACCGTCTATTTCAAAATACCTTGCTACCGAATCACGAAATACATCCTTATTCACAGAGGGAATCTCTTTCAAAACAGACACATCGCTCGTATATTGCTCCAGCACCTGACTACCGTCGGCGCTAAATACTTGTATATAG
>CAYNZI010000190.1:5391-5656 GCA_964401565.1 uncultured Spongiibacteraceae bacterium | reverse complement strand
GATATGAAAGCTATATCCTCTTTATCCGAACGTTTTGGCTTTAGTATTATTGAGGATGCATCTCATGCAGTTGGAGGTCAGTACAAAGGCCACCCAATTGGAAGCTGTGAGTACAGCGACATTACTGTTTTCAGTTTCCACCCAGTAAAAATCATTACCACCGCCGAAGGCGGGGCTGCTTTAACCAACAGTAAAAAGCTTTCAGAAAAAATGGATAGACTACGCAGCCACGGCATAACTAGAGACCCCGAGTTAATGACCTGCG
>CAYNZI010000190.1:0-5381 GCA_964401565.1 uncultured Spongiibacteraceae bacterium | reverse complement strand
TATTACCAACAACTAGAGTTAGGCCACAACTATCGTATGACCGAGCTACAAGCTGCTCTGGGCACAACTCAAATAAAGCGCTTAAATAACTATGTAGCACGCCGCCATGAACTCGCTGGACGCTACAATAAACTACTACAAAACCTACCCATAACAACCCCATGGCAGCACCCAGACTCATACTCTGGCTTCCATCTGTACGTAATTCGATTAAATACAGACGCCCTTAACATTAGCCAAAAATCCTGCTTCGAGAAACTTCGCGAAAGTGGAATCGGGGTCAATCTGCACTACATCCCTGTACACCTACAACCTTATTACAGCCAGCTTGGCTTCAAGCACGGCGACTTCCCCAAGGCCGAGCATTACTACACTCAAGCCATAAGCCTTCCTCTGTATCCGAACTTATCGGAAACAAATCAGGATCGTGTAGTTGCGGCGCTTAAAAAGATACTAGAAGAATGAAAATTGCTGTAATTCCTGCCCGTGGGGGCAGCAAACGGATACCCCGAAAAAATATCAAAGCCTTCGCTGGCAAACCAATGATCGTCTACGCAATCGAGGCAGCACTTAACTCAGGTCTTTTCGATCGAGTACTCGTCTCTACAGATGATCCTGAAATTATGAAGATCGCCCAACAATACGGGGCCGAATCGCCCTTTATTAGACCTGCTGACTTAGCTGATGATCACACACCGACAGTCCCTGTTATCGCCCATGCCATAACGTCTTGCGAAGCACTAGGCTGGGACATCACCGTCGCATGCTGTATCTATCCGGGCGTCCCTTTCATTAAAACCGACGATCTGTCTAAAGCTTGGTCACTGCTAAAGGAAAGTAACTCTGGCTATGCCTTTCCAGTCACAGAGTTTCCATCTGCTATACAACGCGCACTAAAACGCAGCGATGAAGGCACGATCAAGCCTTTCTTCCCTGAGCACGAGCTGACGCGCACACAAGATCTTGAGATGGCCTATCACGACGCTGGACAGTTCTATTGGGGCAAACGTGACTCATGGTTCGATTACCCCCGAATACATAGTCACGGGGTTGGGCTTCCAATACCTAACTGGCGAGTTGTCGATATCGACACCCCCGATGACTGGACCCGAGCCGAACTGTTTCACCGAGCTCTTAGCAAAAAATGAGAGTAGTATTTCGCGCTGATGCATCTTGTCTGATTGGTACGGGCCATGTAATGCGCTGCCTAACACTAGCTGACGCCCTAACTAAACAAGGCACCCTGTGTGAATTCATCTGCCGAGAGCAGACGGGCAACCTTATCGACATCATCACAGGTAAAGGCTATTCAGTACAAATTCTTCCACGAACCGAGGAGACAGGCAACCAAGAGGGTTCGACAGACCACGGACATTTTCTAGGCTGCAGCCAGCTAGAGGACGCTCGCGAGTGCCTGAGCTTCCTAAAAAAGGCACCCACAGACTGGCTGATAGTAGATCATTACGGACTCGATAGCCTGTGGGAAAATGAATTAAGCGCTCACTACAAAAAAATAATGGTGATCGATGACCTGGCCGACCGACCGCATCAGTGTCACCTGTTATTAGACCAAACCTTTAGCAGACCAGCGCAAGATTATGCGCCCTGGGTAGCACCAAACTGCACACTTTTATGCGGCTCACAATATTCTTTGCTGCGCCCAGAATTCAGCAACATGCGACCGACAAGCCTCAAACGTCGAAAAAATACGCCCCGACTACAGAAACTACTAATCAGCATGGGCGGTGTCGACAAAGACAATAGCACTGCCTTGGTACTTAACTCACTCAAAGATAGTTACTTGCCTGACGACACCATTATCACAGTTATAATGGGCGCACATGCCCCTTGGTTGGAGAATGTAAAGGAACTAGCAAGCCAAATGCCCTGGCCCACCACCGTACGCGCCAACGTGACAAACATGGCAGAATTAATGAGTGAAAGCGATTTGGCCATTGGCGCAGCCGGTGCCACTGCATGGGAGCGCTGCTGCATGGGCCTCCCATGCCTGATGCTTATCCTAGCTGACAACCAACGCTTTATCGCCGAGAAACTTGACGACACAGGGGCAGCAAAAGTATTACCTTTTAATGACAATCACTTTGACACACCGCTTACACCTAGTATGTTCAGCGCTGACTTCCTTGGTGAAATGAGCCGAAAGGCTGCCGTGATTACCGACGGATTAGGCGCGCAACATGTCACCAAGTTCCTAACCCAACATCGAGTGACATCATGAAAATAACCCTGCTTTGTAGTGATAAAAAACACCCCGTTAACCCCTATATTGACCAATGGATTAAGCGTAATCAACATAGCTTTGACATATCACTGGTACGCAGTAAAAAAGAATTGGCCGGGGGAGATATCCTATTCTTGATCTCATGTTCAGAAATTATTAGCACCAATGAGCGCTCCCTTTACAAAGCTAGTTTAGTATTGCATGCAAGCAGCCTCCCTCAAGGTAGAGGGTGGAGCCCTCATATATGGAGTATCATTGAAGGTGCTTCAGAAATCACCCTAAGCCTCCTGGAAGCAGAAGATCAGGTAGACAGCGGTCGAATCTGGCATCAAATTCACTTCCCTGTGGCGGCGCACGCCCTCTGGGATGAAATCAACACAAATTTATTCTCTGCTGAATTGAAATTGCTTGACTATGCGGTGCAACAATTTTCAGATATTCAGCCACAAGAGCAGGACTCGAATATAGAACCCAGCTATTATCCACGACGCTCTCCCACAGATAGCCGCATTGACCCAGAAAAAAACATCACCAGCCAGTTCGACCAGATTCGTGTCTGTGACCCAGAACGCTTTCCTGCGTATTTCGAACTGTACGGCCACCACTACAAATTAACTTTAGAGAAGATCAATGACTAAACACATTAAAATTAACGGCCGCGTCATCGGCTCCGACTGCCCTCCGTTCGTAATTGCTGAAATGTCCGCCAATCATAACGGCGATATACAGACTGCGTTTCGTCTAATTGAAGTAGCTAAAAACGCAGGTGCCAGCGCGGTCAAGCTACAGACCTACCGCCCGGATACGATCACGATTCAATCGGACCTGCCCGATTTCCAACTCACTCAAGGCCCCTGGGCTGGTCGAACGCTGTATGACTTGTACGAGTGGGCACATACACCATGGGACTGGCATAAAGCCCTCTTTGAGCATGCTAAAAAATTGGACATCACTATTTTTAGTTCGCCATTTGACCACACCGCGATCGATCTGCTCGAAGATCTAAACACTCCGGCCTACAAAATTGCGTCTTTTGAGGCTATAGACCTGCCTCTAATCAAACTCGCAGCCTCCACGGGCAAGCCATTAATTATTTCTACCGGCATTGCCAACAAAGATGAAATCCATGAAGCCATCGAAGCCGCCCGTGAAGGCGGCTGCAAAGAGCTCGCAATTCTGCACTGTGTAAGTGGCTATCCTGCGCCGTCCGAAGACTACAACCTGCATACCATTACCGACATGCAGTCTCGCTACGGCCTACCAACAGGGCTGTCCGACCACACCTTGGATAACACCACCGCCATCGCCAGCATTGCGCTAGGTGCCTGTATTGTAGAAAAGCACTTCACCTTAGATCGCACCGGTGGCGGCCCAGATGACAGTTTCTCACTGGAACCAGACGGACTAAAAGAACTATGTACCGGAGCATTTACAGCCTGGAATGCACTCGGACGCGTGCACTATGACCGCAAGCCCAGCGAAGAAGTCAACTCTCAGTTTAGGCGCTCCCTGTATTTCGTCTCAGACATTAAGGCCGGCGATATCATTACCAATAAACATGTAAGAAGTATTCGCCCCGGTTTTGGATTACTCCCCAAGCAACTGCCCGATGTGATTGGTAAAACAGCAACTAAGAATGTTCTTCGCGGCACCCCTGTCAGCCTAGAACTTTTCAATAATTAAACCTGGCGAAGAATTAATGCTGAAAACAGTCATTATTGGTTGCGGCAATATAGCTGGCGGATATGACGCCAGCGCTTCTTCCGGCGAATGGCCGCTGACTCATGCCGGCGCTTTCTCTGCTCACGGAGGCTTTGATCTGATTGCTTGTTGCGACCCCGAGAGTAAAAAAAGAAAAGAATTTCAGCACAAATGGACAGTTCGCCAATCGGCATCACACCCAGAAAATTTGAATTTCAGCGAGCATACAATAGATGTCGTCAGCATATGCTCACCGACCTCACTGCATACTCAACACCTTGAAACTGCACTGAAATGGAAGCCAAAACTGCTGTTTTGTGAAAAACCAGTGACACTTAGCGTAGAGGAAACCGATTACTGGGTGCAACGATATGCCGATGCCGGCATTCTATTTATCGTGAATCACAACCGTCGTTGGGCCCCAGACGTGTTAACACTGAAAGAAGATCTAGCACAGCAAAAGTGGGGAGCCGTGCGCAGCCTCACTGCCACATACAATAAGGGCATCCTTAACAACGGCAGCCATATGGTGGATCTTATCCACTTTTTACTTGGCACTATACAGCTCATCGCCGCTGGTGATGAGGTCTACGACCACTGGCCCAACGACCCCAGCATCCCCGCGCTACTGAAAACAGACACGGGAATACCTGTCACTCTGAATATTGCCAACGCTCAGGATTACACATTATTTGAGCTGCAGCTTGTCACTGAAAAAGGTGTATTGCGCATGGAGTCTGGGGGGCTGAGCTGGTCCAGCCAACGAGTAATCGACAGCCCTGACTTCCCTGGTTACCGCACATTAAGTACCGCCAGCCGAAAAGAGGGGCGATATCGCGAAGCCATGTCCTGCGCTGTCGAAAACATCTACAATGTGCTCGCCAGCGGTGGGGCCATACCCAGCACCGGAGCCACGGCATTACAAGCGCAGCGAATCTGTCGTCAAATTCTACAACACTCGCAAACAATTACATCTTACTCAGGAATACACAAATGACCGATCAACTTGCCATCCACGGCGGCTCGCCAGCCATTTTAAACGAGTTAGAGCTCTTTAATAGCGTCGGTGAGGACGAAGTAAAGGCTGCGACCAGGGTCATCCGCAGCGGCGTTCTATCTGCATATATTGGCGCACCTGGCCATGACTTTATGGGTGGCAAAGAAGTGCGCGCTTTTGAACAACAAGCCGCAGATTATTTTGGTGTTAAGCACGCTATCGTCGTCAACTCTTGGACCTCAGGTCTAATAGCGGCTATTGGCGCCATCGGTATAGAACCCGGTGACGAGGTTATCACCACCCCCTGGACAATGGCAGCCACAGCAACTGCGGTATTGCACTTCAATGGCATACCCATCTTCGCCGACATTGATCCAGACACCTTCAATATCGACCCAGAATCAGTAGAGAAATTAATTACACCTCGTACACGCGCTGTTA
>CAYNZI010000189.1:0-5669 GCA_964401565.1 uncultured Spongiibacteraceae bacterium | reverse complement strand
ATCCCGCTCGAGAAATGCAGTTCCGCCACGGCGCCCGGCTTCACGAAATTCAAATTCTTCTTTTGCCGATGCTAACGCATCGTATTTTGCTTCCAGTCGAAACTCCATATTGGCCGTCTTGCCTATTATCCGCTTCGCTCGGGTCGTATCCTGAACCCCGGGCAATTCAACGACGATACGATTCCGACCCTGACGCTGCACCAATGGCTCTGAAACACCAAGCTCATTAACCCGGTTGCGCAAAGTCGTCAGGTTTTGATCGACGGCATAGTTTTCAATCTCTTTGATTTTTGCTTCAGATATCGTCATGTAGAGATAAAAATTACCGTCATCATCAACTGATTGACGGAGCAGTTCACTGAATTCAGTCCGAATTTTACTGCTCGCCTGCTCCCTCAATACATCCGTCTTAAATTTCCCACGAATACGCCCGTCCTTTTCCAGTCGGATGAAACCACGAATTTTATCTTCTCTTAGCGACTTCTTAATCCCGGAGGTATAAAACTCCATGCGCTTGGCAATGGCACTGTCAGTATCAACTTCCAACAAAAAATGCACACCACCACTTAAGTCCAAGCCCAGCTTCATTCCCTGCGCCCCAAAATCAGCTAACCAATCCGGGGTGGTAGAGGCGAGGTTTAGCGCAACAATATAGCTATCTCCTAACGCACGTTGAATCACTCTTTGTGCCGGCAGCTGCAACTCTCGACTTTTTAAACGAATGAGACCATTAGTCCCTTTTTCGTTCACCTCTTCACCAAAAAACTCTATTCCAGCTTCTGTCAGCGCCCTGGTAGCAATCGACAATGCTCGATCGTCGATAACTGTCGCACTGCTTTCACCTGACAGCTGCACTGCCGGATCAGGACTATAGAGATTCGGCGCCGCATAGAAAAAGCCAACTACGACAACAAACAGAATAAGTACATACTTCCACAAAGGGTATTGATTTAGCATAGCGTTTCCAAATATGGCGATAGCTTCACTACGCCGTTACGTCTTTATATCTCTTTTTATTTAACTATTATCACCCGGTATTGCGAACCCAATATGCTCACAAAAACCTCAGACACAATAATAGCAGCAATATGGGGGCAAATAGTCCAATCTCAACCTCGATTAGTCAATCCAAACACGACCATTACGAAATAGGCGAATCCAGGGGCTATCTTCACCCCATTCCTGGGGATACCAGGAGTTTTGCACGGCGCGAAAAACACGCTCAGGGTGCGGCATCATGATGGTGACCCGCCCGTCTGTTGTCGTCATACCCGTCAGCCCCATTGGCGAACCATTGGGATTAGCCGGATATTGTTCAGTGAGCTGCAAATGGTTATCCATAAAACTAAGCGCGACGGTATCACTCTTCATCACAGCTTGCTGGTGACGAGCATCAGCAAACTCGACACGCCCTTCTCCGTGCGCAATGGCTACCGGCATATGCGACCCAGCCATACCTTGCAACAGAATCGACGGCGACTCCTGCACTTGGACCAATGCCACCCGTGCTTCAAACTGCTCAGATGTATTACGTACAAAACGCGGCCACAGCTCAGCTCCGGGTATCAGTGATTTCAGATTCGACATCATCTGGCAACCATTGCATACGCCTAGGCTAAAGGTATCTTCACGATGGAAAAAATGTTGGAACTGGTCTCTGGCGCGCTCATTAAACAAGATTGTTTTTGCCCAGCCTTCCCCTGCACCCAGCACATCGCCATAAGAAAACCCACCGCAGGCTGCCAGTGCTTTAAATGCATCAAGGCTCACCCGACCCTCCAGAATGTCACTCATATGAACGTCGACGGCATCGAAACCCGCCCGATCGAATGCTGCCGCCATTTCTAGCTGCCCGTTGACACCCTGCTCTCTCAAGATAGCCACGCGCGGACGGACACCTGTATTGATATAGGGCGCACTAAGGTCATCATTCAGATCAAACGTTACGCTGGTCGATAAGCCAGGGTCGCGCAAACCTAATTGCTCAAACTCCTGCTGCGCGCAGTCGGGATTGTCTCTTAGAGACTGGATACGATAGCTGGTTTCGCTCCACATTTTTTGGTAATCAGCTCGTTTGTGGTCAATCAGTAATTTCGACCCGGTACGGATCCGGATCTTGTCATCGACATTGATACTTCCCAACTTGGATACGGCTTGACTCAAGCCTTGCTGATCAAAAATAGCCATCACCGCGCCCCGATCGCCACTGGCGATCTGCACAACAGCACCCAACTCCTCATTAAACAGCCCTGCAACAGGGTCGCCGCTAAGACCGGCAATATCCAGGTCGATTCCACAATGGCCAGCAAATGCCATCTCGAATACAGTTGTCAGCAAACCACCGTCGGATCGATCGTGGTAGGCGAGCAGCAGATTCTGGTCCAGCAGTTTTTGAATAGCGGTAAAAAAGTTTCGTAAAAGCTGTGGATCATCCACATCCGGCGCGATATCACCAATTTGGTTGTAAACCTGTGCCAGACAGCTCGCTCCCATACGGTTCTTTCCGAGACCGAGGTCTATCAGTAATATTTCGGTAACCCCGCGATCGGTTTTCAATTGTGGCGTAGCTGTCTTGCGCACATCCAATACCGGTGCAAACGCTGAAATAACAACCGACATCGGTGACGTAACCGATTTATCCTCGCCATCGTCCTGCCAGGCCGTGCGCATTGACATTGAGTCTTTTCCGACCGGTATCGTAATACCAAGCGCCGGACATAATTCCATTCCTACGGCCTTCACCGTGTCATACAACTTCTCATCTTCACCCGGATGACCCGCCGCACACATCCAGTTTGCAGACAGCCGAATATTCGACATTTTGTCGATGCGACTCGCCGCAATATTAGTAATTGCCTCCCCTATAGCCATTCGGCCCGATGCAGGCGCGTTGATCAAAGCCATTGGGGTGCGCTCGCCCATTGCCATAGCCTCACCAAAATAGCTGTCGTACGCGGCTGTTGTGACCGCACAATCGGCTACCGGCACCTGCCACGGACCGACCATCTGGTCGCGCGCAACCATACCGGTTATAGAGCGATCACCTATGGTGATCAGAAAGCTTTTACTCGCCACAGTTGGCAGCTGTAAAATACGTGAGGTCGCATCATTCAGGTCGATGGTCGCCGTATTGAAGGCTGGCATTTCATAGGAAATACGCTCAACATTACGGTGCATTTTGGGTGGCTTGCCAAACAAAATAGACATCGGCAGATCGACAGGGTTGTTTTTGAAATGACTGTCACCAACGCGCAAGTGATCTTCATCAGTCGCTTCACCAACCACCGCGTATGGACAGCGCTCTCGCTGGCAAATAGCTTCAAACACGGCTAAATCATCAGGCTCAACGGCCATCACATAGCGCTCTTGTGACTCGTTGCACCAGATAGCGAGAGGCGACATACCCGGTTCGTCATTCGGGACTGCGCGCAACTCAAAGTTGCCTCCACGGCCACCATCTTTAACTAATTCGGGAAACGCATTTGATAACCCACCGGCGCCCACATCGTGGATAAACGCAATAGGATTATCCGGCCCCATACCCCAGCATCTGTCGATAACTTCCTGACACCTACGCTCTATTTCCGGGTTCTGACGCTGTACGGAGGCAAAGTCGAGATCCTCACTGGAGCTGCCCGACGTCATACTGGAGGCGGCACCTCCACCCAAGCCAATCAACATCGCAGGTCCACCTAACGCGATTAATTTGCACCCGGCAGGGAAATCGTTTTTTTCAACATGTTCCGCCTTGATGTTGCCGTAACCTCCAGCAATCATAATTGGCTTGTGATAACCGCGTCGTTCCATACCAGCGGCGCCATTGACGGTTTCTTCATAGGTCCGAAAATACCCGTTGAGATTAGGCCTGCCAAATTCGTTGTTAAACGCAGCACCACCAATCGGCCCTTCAATCATAATATCCAGAGCCGTTACAATTCGACTTGGTTTCCCATAATCGATTTCCCATGGCTGCAAATGACCACTGAGGTTCAGGTTCGACACAGTAAACCCGGACAGACCCACTTTAGGCTTGGAGCCACGACCTACGGCCCCTTCATCGCGAATTTCACCACCGGAGCCCGTTCCAGCACCGGAAAAAGGCGAGATTGCGGTCGGATGATTGTGGGTTTCCACCTTCATTAATACGTGAATGTCCTCGTGATGATAGCTATACGTGTGGTCTTCAGGGCTCGGATAAAAACGCCCTGCATAACTACCCTCCATGACTGAAGCGTTATCTTCGTAGGCTGACAACACACCCTCACCACCTTTTTCATAGGTGTTTTTTATCATTTTGAATAACGAGTGTTCCTGCTCATCACCGTCAATAGTCCAGCTGGCATTAAAAATTTTGTGCCTACAATGCTCTGAGTTTGCCTGTGCGAACATCATCAGTTCGACGTCGGTAGGGTTCCGACCTAATTCGCGAAAGCTATCAACAAGATAGTCAATTTCGTCCTCAGCCAATGCCAAACCCAAACCCACATTGGCTTTTGCCAACGCACTTTGCCCCCCAACCAGAACATCAACAGATGTCAATGGTATCGGTTGTTCGTGCCGAAACAATACGTCCGCCTCGTCGAGTTCCAACAGCACCGTTTCAACCATACGGTCGTGAATAGCTGATTTAACCAACGTTAATTGGTCGGCACTGAGCTCAGTATGAGAATCGATATAGTAGGCAATACCCCGCTCTATCCGCAGCACGGTGGTTAAGCCAGCATTGTGAGCGATATCCGTCGCCTTGCTTGACCAGGGAGAAATCGTTCCCGGCCTTGGCACAACCAGCAGCAGCGTTCCTGTTGCTTCAACCGCATCAGCCTGGGGGCCATATTCAAGAAGCCTGTCGAGCACGCCCTCCTGCTCTTCAGATAAATCCCCTTGCAACTCGGAAAAATGAATAAAGCCTGCCGATATAGCATTCAATCCGGGAATCGATGGTTTGAGTGTATTAAACAGTTTATGAGTACGAAATTCAGATAAGGCAGGTGCGCCACGGGTAATCAGCATATTGCGTGAAAGCCTTCTAGCAAGAGCAATTTAAGGAAGTCAGGAAAGCCGCTTATTCTACTGGAAGTTGAACCCAGACTTAAGCCCGATTACGCTATATTTTCCAAATTGATGCCATGTTCACCAATAAATACCAAGACTACCATCGCGACTGCCTATAAAATGACGCCCATGTATTCAACGACACCTCACATCGCAAAACCAATTAGGCGGCATCTTCGCCATGTCCTCCTTTTCTTACTGGCGGGCTTGATCTCGGCCTGCAATCAACAAACACATGAATCATCGATCCGCGAACAGGGAACGCTGAAAATCATCTCTCGCAATGGACCGACTTCCTATTTTGAAGATCGCAGCGGCCCTACCGGCTACGAGTATGAATTGGCTCTCCTTTTCAGTGAATATCTTGACGTCGAACTTGAGGTCAAAGTCGTCCACAGCTTGGAGGAAATCTTCTTGGCACTGGAGCGAAATGAAGTACACTTGGCCGCCGCCGGTCTAACCATTACCGAAGAGCGCCAAAAACGACTGCATTTTTCGCCGGGTTATCTCGACATCAAACAACTTGTTGTCTACCGCTCAGGTAGCACCAGACCCAGATCTCCCGCCGACCTGGTCGACAGTAAAATAATGATCATGGCCAACAGTAGTCACGACGA
>CAYNZI010000188.1:0-5680 GCA_964401565.1 uncultured Spongiibacteraceae bacterium | reverse complement strand
GTGTTATCTACGATTTTCTACCCGAGCTGCTGACGACCTTCGATGCAGCCATAGGATGGGGCACCTTGTTTTTCGGTGTAATATTCGGATTCACTTACTTCCGAACATCCTACCCCGCACTTATTCCGAAGTGGATACCTACCGTCAGTATAACCCTGTCTATCATAGGCATTGTCATCTATCTGATCGCCCCACTGTATGAAGTACAACAATTTGGTGCCTACTATCGTCTAGGTGTTTTGCTATTGGCAGTCATCATGCTCGGCCACTTATTCAAAGGGCTTCATCAATCTGACTCGGCTCTCAAGTTAACCATTGCCAGCGGCTTTGTACCCATTGTTAGTCTTGCAATTGATATCATCTACTTTCAACTTTCAAATTCGCACTCCATTATTTCAGTGGCGGCAGTTGGGATGATAATTTTTGTCGGAACGCAAACAATTCTAATGGCGTCGCAATACTGGTCATCACTAAAACGGTCGGCCGAGTTAGCTATCGAACTACGGAGTCTCAACGAATCGCTCGAAGATAAAGTCGCAACGAGAACAGAAGAGCTCGAACAAAAAAATGAACGGCTGCAGGATATGACGAGAACGGATCCCTTAACCAAACTTGGCAATCGGCGCGCATTTGACGACTTTATGGCCAAGGAAGTGGCTCGCAGCCACCGATCAAGCCAGCCTTTTGTTGTCTGTATCATTGATATTGACCATTTTAAATCAGTCAATGACCAATTTGGACATGATATCGGTGACAGGGTCCTTGAAAAATTCGCAGAAATTCTCACACAAAGTGGGCGCACTAGTGATTTTCAGGCACGCTTGGGAGGGGAAGAGTTTTGTATCGTTCTCCCGGAAACCACCCCAGAGCAGGCGCTGATTATCACTGAACGGCTGCGACAGACCATTGCCGAGCATGTCTTTCACTTCAACGATCACAGCTTCTCGATTACCTCCAGCTTCGGATTGGCTTTGTGGCAACCCGATCGATTTATCGACCACATATTGAAGTTTGCAGATCAGGCGCTCTACCGTGCAAAAGCTGCCGGTAGAAATTGTATTCGCTCACACTGGCGCTCAACTTCAGCAGATTTTGACGACACCTCGCTCTAACCTTTCTCGTTTTCCTAAACAACACGAAATATCGCCAGTCATCACCAGACAATTGACGATATACTCAATCACTCTGCCACCCACTAAAACCCTATGAAGGCAAAGAAATGACGACCGCGAACCACCACACTGAAAAAGACCCCCGCTATGGGTGGCTGATGGTATTGATCGTTTTTACGCTCAGCGCTTTATCGTTTGGTTCCCTGGGCGCAATCTCTGTTTTTTTGAAACCGCTGTCTACCGAATTTGGCTGGAGCCGAGGAATGACCTCGCTGGGTTATACCGCCATTGCGTTTTCATCCGCTCTATTTGGACTGCTTTGGGGAATCATCGCCGACCGGTATGGGACTCGATGGTTTGGTGTTATCGCCGCCATAGTGATGACATTCAGCCTTTTCATGCTTAGCCGACAGGAAAGTATCATTGAATTCTACGGCTTTTATTTTCTATTCGGCGCTTTTGGTAACGCGATGGTGAGCTCGCCTCTTTTCGCCAACGTCGGGTTTTGGTTTCGGCAAAACCCCGGGTTGGCACTAGGTATTACTGCTGCTGGCGGAGCCTTTGGTCAAGGCGTCATTCCCTTTCTTACCGGTGTTGGTATCGCTGAGTACGGATGGCGCAACACTTATCTCATTACCGCGGCGACCTATTTTCTCATAGCACTCCCTATCGCTTTCTTTATCAGAGAATCGCCCTGGCGTCTGAGAATCAGGAATTCGACGGTTGTTGAAGAGAGACACTTTCCGCTCTCTGAAGTTGAAGTAATCGCGTGGATTAGCGTAGCCGTCATATTCTGTTGCAACTGTATGGCTGTACCAATAGTTCACCTGGTGCCCCTGCTTACCGACAGGGGAGCGTCCGTTGAATCTGCCACAAGCGTATTGATGGTATTGATGTTTGCTGGGGTGGTCGGGAGGATTTTGGGGGGTAAGCTTGGAGACTTAATTGGCGCCCTACCTACTTACATAATAATGTCCATCGGCCAAACTGTATTTGTTTTCTGGTTTCCACACGTCGACAGCCGCCCCATGCTTTTCGTTTTAGCCATTTGTTTTGGTTTCACCTATTCAGGCGTCATGTCGAGCATTCTGGTTTGTACCCGCATGATGGTTTCAGCTCGATTTGCCGCTCGCGCAATGAGCATAACGTCATTTTTTGGTTGGGGAGGAATGGGGCTTGGTGGGTTCATTGCCGGATACTTGTATGACCTGAACGGTAACTACGTTTGGTCTTACACTTTTGCTTCGGTAATGGGAATGACTAATCTGGTAGTTCTCACCCTGTTTTCTCTGCGAATTTATAACCAGAGAAAGGTCTTATCCGAAAAGAAAAAACACCCCGAGATAACGACATAAAGCGGTAACTGTACGATCACCCATATAACCAGAATATAAGACCCCTTGAGGGCTGCCCAGGAAAGGCCATTGCATAAAATCGCTATCGATACTCCGTAGTATTGCGGGCAGCGCCATATTGTTCTTCCGTAAAGAATATGTCAGGCTCTACTGATAAAAATTAATGCAATAGCCTAGTCACATACTGTTGTCGAAACACCGAAGTATGGAGTAATACTGTGAAAACTAATTTAACCGATGAAGAGCTAAAATCACTCAGCGCAAGAAACGACATCAAAGCCGCGTGGATGTTTTTTTGCAACTATGCCATTGTCATCACGACCTTTGTCATCGTATCTCTCTGGACAAACCCCATTACGATTATATTGGCAATTTTTCTACTAGGCGCCAGGCAGTTGGGGTTTGGGGTTTTGCTGCACGAATGCGGTCACGGAACTCTCTTCCGGTCAAAAAAACTGAATCAAGTGATGGGCGACTGGTTTGCTGCCGCCGCAATTTTTAGCAATATGAACGCCTATAGCCAAGGGCATCGACAACATCACCGATTTGCCGGTACCGAAAACGACCCCGATTTATCCAATTATAAAGACTACCCTATTTCAACATATCGCTTGCGACGCAAACTCGTTCGAGATATCACCGGAAAAACGGGATGGCGGCAGGTCAGGGGCATTGCGAAGAGTATTGGCAAATTTCACGACCTGCGCACCGACCAGCAAGAAGCCATCACTCGGGGCATGATATTCAACATCGCCCTTCTGGTCCTCACTGCCACATTTGGTGCACCCTGGCTGTTTATACTGTGGGTGACAGCCTTTATTGTCGTCAACCCCTTGATCAGCCGCATTCGACAAATTGGCGAACATGCCGCCGTCCCTGATTTATATGACCTTGACCCGCGATTGAATACCCGTTCAATTATCGCCAACTGGGCCGAACGTCTGTTTATCTGCCCCATGGGCGTTAACTATCACCTAGAGCACCACTTGCTGGCTTCAATCCCCGTCTATAATCTACCTAAAATGCATAACATACTGAAAAATAACAATTTCTATAGCGATACACATATTACTCACGGCTATCGGGAATTGTATAATCAGGTCACAGCGCGTTAACTACTTCACATAACCGCCTCACAAATAGGCACCTTAAGTTTTACTTAAGGTAAGCCACCTATGCTCATCCCTACTAACGTATTTGGCAGGGATTCTATGACCACGCATCCATACAAAAAGCGAACATTACGGCGCCCGAACACTAGGGACAGTCATCATTTTTCACTGAGCCGAAAAACAGATGCGTATCGTATCGAGCTCGAGCAATATGTAGCCGAACAATATCTTGTCAGTCATCAAGCTCGCCTAACGACCTTTCTCCCCCACTTATTGAGCATGAGTCTCCGTGGCGAAATCCAAGCTGTCGCGGGGTTGAAACCAGCGAGCAGCGGCCAGCTCTTTCTTGAGCAATACCTGGACCAGAATATTGATCAAACAATTGCCGGCGCCATTAATCGACCCACCGATAGAAGCAGCATTATTGAAATCGGTAATTTAGTGTCGACACAGGCAGGGGGCAGTCAATTACTGTTTATCATTTTGGCATTTGCAGTAAAGGAAGCAGGTTTTCGCTGGCTGGCTTTTACCGCCACACCTCAAGTTAAAAAACTACTCAACCGGTTATCGGCCACTCCACTATTCCTGGCAAATGCGGATGCGGATCGCCTCGGAAAAACGGCGGAAGCGTGGGGTGAGTACTACCAAAAAAAACCTAATGTCATGGCCATTGATCTGAACGAAGCCCTGCGCAACGTATCCGAAAATGACACCATTAATTACATGTCGAACCTTTACAAAGACGACATTAAAAACATTGCAGCACAGTTAAAAAAGCACTCGATACAAAGGTTTTAAAACGCGCCTCCGACCATCGAATGATACTAAAACAATCGCCAATAAACGGCTAAACAAACCGCTATGAAGGGATAAACGTGACGAAAAACGACTTTACACTATCAACAATACTTCGCGACCCGCTACTGGCCGAACTACCCGCCGTAACAACTGACGTCGAATCATTAACCTATGCCGAACTCTCGCTAAAAGTAGACATGACCGCTGAATGGCTGTCAATTCAACAACCGAAAATTGTAGCTCTTCACGCAGAAAACAGTATTGAGTGGGTTGTAATAGACCTGGCCTGCCAATTGGCTGGGATATGCTGCATTCCTCTTCCCGACTACTTTAGTCATCAGCAGTCCCTGCATTGCATTGCAGATGCCGGAGTCGATTTATTGATGAGCGATAATGACGAACTCGTCAATCATCTCGCAGGAATAGATGCCATTGATGGTTTCCCCTTGTCACTAAAGGCTTGGAAGCTCGCGCCTTCCGACAAAGATTCCAAACCGAAACAAATCCCTCAACACACCCAAAAAATCACCTATACATCCGGATCAACAGGAAGCCCCAAAGGTGTTTGCTTAAGTACCTATCAACAGTGGCAAGTGGCTCAATCCCTGGCTAGTGCGATTGCCATCGACAAGCCCAAGCATCTTTGCTTGTTACCATTAGGCACACTTCTGGAAAACGCAGCGGGCATCTATGCGCCATTACTCAGCGGCGGAAACATTATCCTTGTTAAGGGTAAAAGCAGGGGCTTAGGCGGCAGCTCCGGATTAGATTTGTTGCAACTTGTCACCTGTATTTCACAGTGGCAACCTAACACGCTGATTATATTGCCGCAATTGCTCACCGCTTTAATCGCCGCCTGTCAGATGGGCTGGGAAGCACCCGAGTCCCTTCGCTTTGTCGCTGTCGGCGGAGGCAAAGTCGCCCCCGAACTTATCCAGCAAGCTGAGGAATATGGCATCCCAGTCTATGAAGGTTACGGGCTATCTGAATGCTGTTCAGTTGTTTCTCTCAATACACCGAAACACAATAAACCCGGCACTGTAGGGCGACCTCTCCCCCATTGTCGCGTCAATACGATAGACGGAGAAATTCATGTGGCGGGCGCGAGTCACCTCGGCTATCTAGGCGATCCCGATAGCTGGAACAATACCCTAATTGCTACCGGTGACCTTGGTCACCTCGACAAAGAAGGGTATTTAATTGTTAACGGTCGTCGTAAGAATCTTCTAATTAGCAGCTTCGGAAGAAATATCAGCCCTGAATGGGTCGAAAGCGCGTTGATGGCTAGGCCCATGTTTACTCA
>CAYNZI010000187.1:0-5683 GCA_964401565.1 uncultured Spongiibacteraceae bacterium | reverse complement strand
CGCGTGAAGCAAGTATCGATGATAGGCGGACACATTCCATGTCATTTGATTTGCTACACAGGCTTGCAAGGAGCGGCGAGATCAAAGGATTTATTCTACCATATTTGGGTCAGCAAGATCAAAGTCTCCCGTGCCCGCCTCCTAATTTGGTTCCGCGAAGTGAGACTTTCGATTATCCCACGGACTTTAATTCAATGAGTGAGAAAGATATTGAAAGAATTTCTCTTCGTGGCGAACAATTGACCAGAAATTTACTTGAGACTTATCATCCGGAGTTATGAACCGTAGATTGCCGCTACAAGTAAGGGGGGCATGCACGAAGCCCACGTGATGTTTCAAGCAAGATAAATATGTGCACTAAATCACGCCTTCCAGCATTCTCGCTCTTTCGCGTACTCCACTGGAAATGACTGCATGTAACTTCTCGGGGAAGCCCTCTGGCATATCGCTTTCAACCGTTTTCAAAGCCCCATCCATAGCCCCAAGAATCTGTTCTATGGCTAATTTGGTGAGGCTATCTGGCATACTTGACTTACGCGCAGTTTCGACAAAATGCCGACCGTGAATTTTATCAAACCGGTAGTGCCTAGAATTCCCAATACACATCGACATGCGCATTTGCTTACGGTTCAATTCATTTGCAATTAGGTGTGGTTGGACGCTCAGGATATCGTAAAGCGGCGTAAGCTGGAATGTGCCACCGGGGCGAATGAATATACTGAAATTCTTGGCGTGGGCATCAGAGCCGCCAATCAGCCAGTTTAGTATCTGCGCTTTGAAAAATGTTAGTTGATCCGCTTGCGGATCGTCACTCCCTGCCAGAAGTTGGGTGATTTGCTTTATGCCGAGGCCACCTTCATTTTCGTATTTTCGGGTTGGCGGCACAGATAACGCCTGACAGCAATCTTCTTGGGGCAAGCGGATCAGGCGGTTGTCCTTTGTCCACAGCCGATCAAACCGCTCAATCACCAATGCTTTGGTTTCACCAAAAATCTGCATTTCTACATTGTTGACATCAAAGCCAAATCGCTTAAAAAGTTTCAGGCAATAAAATTCGTTCTCGACACTATTCGAGAGGTTGAGGCCACTAATATTTCCAATCTGAGTTTTGAAAATATGTGTGGTTGGCGTTGTCCCCGCAGGTCGGTGCCATTTCCCGTCATGCCACAGCAATGCCGTTTTTTCTTGTGCGCCTGCAACCGATATCCGAAATTCCTGATCCCGCTCAATGCCAAGCGGGGCATGAGATAGGTTTTTCAAGATACGTTCAATCTCAGCATCATCCACGGCTTCCGACGTAATGCTGGTCGTGTCGCCCAGATCACCAAGTTGGTTTTCTGGCACGAATTGCATAGCGCCCACACAGTCGCGCCCAATTTCACTGAGTAAGCTAAAGGCATCAATTCCAGCGGCACCAACTTTTTCTGCGACCATCCGGCGTAACTGATCCGAGTCCGGCAACAGATTTTCAAAGACGGCTATTACTGGTGCACCAGTAAAGGCGTCCTCGCGCAGAGGAAGCGACAGAGATACTGGCAGGGCGCGTTTATCGGCCAGCCAGTCTGAGCTATATTGAAACCTGACCGCACCACTTGCCTGCCGTGAAAGCTGCCCCACAAGGCGGTTGTTTAACAATACGGCCAAAGGCTCATAGGCTTTGCGTCGTCCCATCAGAATAAATCCTCTATATCAATGTGCGAGGATTTGGTGCGCATAGCGATTTGTAATTCAAGATCAAGAGCAGTCATAACCAGCAAAAAGGTATCCAGCCGCATGGCTGGATTACCAGTTTCAATCAAAGAGATTGTTGGTTGGCGTAATCCCACCCGAGAGGCAAGGTCAGCCTGACTAAGGCCTAGTTTTTTGCGCTGACGTTTGACTAAATTTCCGATCAGTTTTGGTGTACGCGCGATACTGTTCATATTATTCTCCTGCCGTCAGGATACGCTAAGTTGGATATTATTGCAATATACGCTAAGTGGAATAATTTATAATTATACGCCAAAGTCAATAAGTATAAAATATATGCTTTGGCGTATAATGTGGCGGGCCAAAAAAACAACTTAGGCTGAAAAAAATGTAAATGGAAGTCGACAACAGGCTGCTCAAGCGCAGAAGGTGGTGACTAATCGAATGCATCGACGGAGCCTAGAAGGGCCTTTGCATATGAATCACCAGCTTCCCTAATCCAGATTTCATTGACGACAAGAATCCACCAAATGAAAAGCAAAAAAGAAACGCCAAACCCTATCCAATAGGTGGGGTTGGCGTTTGAAATATCTGGTAGAAGAACACTTATTTGAAGACCCGAATAAAGCAGGCATACGAATGAGACAATCAGTCCCACGGGCTTCATTCCCAAACAGTTCCTGCGAAAACCATACGAGATATTTTCTTTGAATATCAGCGCAAATCGAGTTGTATCTCTTGTACGCTCAAGCAGCCATCGAACCGCAGAGTCGATATCTTGTTTGCGGTTATCACTCAGTTCCCAGTTCGGTACATTCTGGGAGAAATATGCAAGATATCTCTCTCGGGTCTTTTCATCCAGTTCGCCATTTTCACTTAGGAGAAATCGAGTAGTTGGGCGTCCACCCCATTTTTTGTTAAGTTTCAGCTCTATTTTTTTGCCTTGTGCTCTTGCAAAGTGACTGACAAGTGTCAATACACCACATCCTAGTGCAAGGCTGACCAAGCCTGCTGCGGTTTCGTAAAGTGATGGCGAATATAGAGCTATCAATAAAAACAATGGAAACAAGCTTAGTAGAGCGGGTGCAAGTCTTGCCTGTAAGCTATATCGATCAAACCAATCACTTATCATTGATTAGTCGACAAATTCCAGCCGCCTCCTGACTTTAGAATAAGTTTTATAGTTCCTTTTGTATCTGTTCTGAATACTTTGCTTCCATTTTCGCTACCTGTCGAATGATCTCGATAAAACTTTAAGGCTGTTTCATTCGGATGGCCGTGGCTATTTGGCCCAACAGAAATAACCGTCATTGCGGGGTTAATCGCTGCTAAGTGATCTTTGTAATAATAATTATCGTTTGGATCATCAAAAAAAGAAATTGATCCGTGATGCGGAGCCATCAATATACTAGAGGAAATGTCAGATTTATAGTAATCAACAAGTATGCCCTTTCTCCATGTTTCGGCGTCACTGTCACCGGGCAACATTACGCTACCTTCAATTCGGCTCATGTCGGCATTTCTTTGCTCAAGCTTAATCACAATTCCCTGTGCATTAGCATTTTCTGGGAGGCGATCATCTGCTGCGCTTAAAAAACGAAAACGTGAACGTCCATAGTCATAGCGCTTTTGTTTTTCCATGACCTTGCTGCCTACTTGTCGTCGTAAATCCATATAATTGCGATATTCTGGTGAATTCGTGGTGGTCCCGGGATATCCACTGTCCCATATACACTTTATTGGAAAGCGAGCATGTAGCTTTTTTACCCCTCGCATGTGGTCTGCATCGCGATGTGAACAAATAAAGGCATGTAGGGATTTCCCTTCGCCAATTTGCGTAGCAACATAATCAAGCACACGATCTTCATTGTCTTCGGTTATATTGCAATCAAATACAAAATTTTTCCCGCTTGATGTTTCTATTAAAACCATATTGCCTTGGCCTATGTCGATGAAATGAATTATGGTTGCCAATGCTTTCCCTTTCCGGTTGCGTGCTGAATTAGAAACACTAGTATTTTTTAAAGATTTCCCCACCGTACACTCTAAGAATACCAATGTGGGGCCCGTTTAGGCAATAGGAAACGATGCCTACAAAGACAGGGGCCACCTCACCACCTAGAATGGATTTCACTTTGAATATTTTCGATGGATGCCAGTGCGTTCCGGCGTTGATAGCTATTGGCTTCGCTGGCAGCTAAGGCGTTAAACGCCTCGCGCAATAAGCCTTGTAGTTCATATCTATTTCTTGAAGCCAGTTCAAATTTTGCAATCAGTCTCATGTTTTTCTCCTTTTAGGAGGCCCCGCCCATCGGAGCCTTATTTGGCCCGAACAGCACATGCCCGCGATAAGGTCCGAAGGGCGGCTGGCTGGATAAGAGGAAAGAAAAACTGAGCTTGGAATTGTTGGAAAATTGTTGGCGCAAGGAAGAACGGCAATGTTTTCGTGCGCCGCATATCAAACACCCGCTCACATCTGCAAGCCAATTTTGGGTGCAAAATACAAAATAGATTCGGCACAAATTAAATTACTTTGAAGGAGAGGTTTTAGCTTTTTTAACTCAACCAAACGCGAAGCTATAGATACGCGCTGAAACCGTAAAACAAATAATACACGTTACTTGACATTTTGCGTAGATGCTGTATTAGTGTATTTATTCTAATCACGTAATGGAGCATCTTATGGAATTTCGGGCACCTTCTGTCGCGACACAACAGAATACAAATGCAATTAAATACCTCACAAAAAACCTTAAAAACCCCGAAGTGGGTCGGCATGTGCTGGATGGCCTTATGCATGATTTAGGCAATGCCGTTGAAGGTTTTCCAGACTGGCACCCAATACTGACGATTCCCAAACAGGGCTCAACAGAACACGTATCCTCGCTGTCTCAATTAAAAACCTATGATACTATCGACCACACAGTGGAATTCGTTAGGGGGTTCATCACGTGTCCCTATTCTGAAGACCAAGCGAACAAACTTGTGGATACTGTAAACCAGCTGACAGGGCTTCGCGCGTATCGACTGCCAGACCCTCTATATGCAGACAGCGCTTACTCTGTGGTTGTTGAGGCAACTGAGGTTGAGCTTGAAGCTGACGGCACAATCCGTAGCCGCGACGCTCTTACATGGTTTGCACAACAATCAGTCAAAGAGGCTTGGGATGCAAATGTAGCAGAGACATGGTGGAATATTCGTTCTTTAATCCTTGGGCACCCGCACGGGTCACGCTCTTCTCTATTCGTGAACCAGCATACTGGTGTCCACATGCGGAAAATTCTAGAAGCATTGAATAACAGCGGTATGTTCGGCCCGATCAAGGAATCCTCACTTGATATGTTGTCTAAGAAGAAGCAGGACAAGATCAGTGAAACCCTAATTCGCACCGCCGTGACTAATTGGGACAAGCTTTGCGAGAAGTTTAGCTTCGAACTGCGCGGAGAAACATGCAAGGCTGAGATGCGTGATATTTGGGGTGACGGCCATGAGTTGTCAGTTCGTATCGAGATTGGCAAATACGATTTATACGTCTCAGGCTTATATTATGCAGAGGGCGGTCGTATCACTCACACCGAGCCTCGGGGTAAGCGCGTACTGGCCGAAAAATTCCTGTAATAAATACCAATCTTTTTCGCATTAATTGTCAATATGGGCTCGAACCTGACCTAAATGAAAATAGCTTATTCGGATGCACACAATTTGGTTTACCGCTCATGCACCGGACCATCGTTATTGTGGATTTGTTGCGTTTGCGGTCCTGTTCAAGGCGTTCAGCTTTTGTATAAGATTTCACCTTTAGCGGAGCGCACAGCCCCAATTCATGGGCATTGTTAATCACTGCTCGAATTGGGGAAACAATTCGTTTTTGCCAAGTATCTGTGCCGTTGTTCGGCTGCAACTCATAACCAAGGTTGCGAACAAATTTTGGTGTAATTTTGTCAATTTCAAGCTCACCAATGGTTTCCACAATTGGGATAAGCGCCTTTGCGAA
>CAYNZI010000186.1:0-5698 GCA_964401565.1 uncultured Spongiibacteraceae bacterium | reverse complement strand
TTGTTCCCCGACCGGAACTCCCGCGATAGGACCGGCAAGATATGACTGTTGACTGCCCCTTGTCGTCTCGAAATTTTCAATCCGGTACTCGGTACCCACTGATAGTGTTAGCGGGCCTGAGAACGCGTCAACATCGTATTCGCGAGAAGCATCTGCATTCAGCGTCAATTGGTCGAATGTAAATTCCATGCGATCAAACTCAGTATTACTATTCACACCGAACGAGGTGTTTAACGAATGAGTGATGTCGTAATCGAAGTCATTCTCGCCGTAGACCATGCTGACATCCCAACCCCAATCACCAGACTCGCCGCGAACACCACCCACAATGGAGAAATCGTTGTTTTCACCTTCAGATACAGGACGGAAGCCGTTAGGGTAGATCTCGGAGACATTCTCCCACGAGTCCGGATAACGATAGAAGTTTGCACCCTCTGATTCACGCTTACTCATTGTGCCGAAAGAATAGACTTCCATGGCATCACCTATCGGCAACCCTAGGTTGTAGAAAAAGTTCCAGTCCTCGGCCTTCGAATCACCAGCGTAGTAATTAACGTTGCCACGCACCGCCTCATTGGCAGGTGTTGACGCTTCCCAAAATGGAATTTGGTCGAAGCCGGCACGATTGGTACCGTCGCGATCACGATACTCACCACCAACGCGAATGAACCCTCCATCGCCCAAAGCAAAACCGATATCGCCCGCTACTGTTACTGTGTCGCCATCACGTGTCGACTTATCAGTCGGATCAAAGTCAGTGTTGTGCTCGCCATAGAGAGACGGTCACTCGGCCACCTTCAGCGCCACGTTTCATAATCAAATTGACCACACCCGCGATCGCGTCTGAACCGTACTGTGCACCAGCGCCATCACGCAGCACTTCAACGCGCTCCACGGCATTGGTCGGAATGGTGTTAAAATCTACAGGGTTCGTGCCTTTACCAATTTTCGAGCCGAGGTTGACGACAGATGATGTATGTCGACGTTTCCCATTGACCATAATCAGTGTTTGGTCAGGGCTCATACCACGTAACTGAGCTGCGCGAACGTGATCAGCACCGTCTGAGTTCGACTGGCGAGGGAAACTGAAACTGGGAATTAATTTCTCCAGCGTCGACGCCAACTCGCCACCCAAAGCACCAACATTCTGCAAATCATCAGCCGTTAGTACATCGACCGGAACGGCACTGCCTAGCACGCTGCGACCTTGTGCACGTGTGCCAGTAATAATGATTTCTTCGAGAGCGCGTACTTCATCTTCGGCCTGTGCAAATGCCGTTAACGCGTTCATTGAAACAGCACTGAATACCGCCAGCGCTAAAATCTTAGGTGAGGAAGGTATACCCATTGTGTTGACCTCTTTTGATCGTTTCTGAGTGTTCAATAGTATAAATAGACTTTACATTTATTCGAAAAGATTACATTTGTAGCATAGAAAAACGGAGTCACAATACTCCCTCTCTGCGCAGAGAACAACTTGGAAAGCCGGCCTTCGCAGATAAACGGTAATTCTATCTATGTAGATTCGGACTCAAAGCTAAGTGTACCGTGCTGCCGGCAACTACGTTCGCACTTTGGCCGAATCAAACCCAAACAACGAGTTGCAGTCCCCGCTTACTCCGCGTTAAAAATATGCTCTGGTAGCTATCCTATGACGCTAACCGGCAGGGAACCCTGCGAGCTGGTCGAATTGAAAAACTCCCTCCATGGCATGCATTGCCTGCAACACGCTGAGATCTTCTCGCTGGCGCCCAATCACCTGTAAGGCAATTGGCAAACCAGACGCCGTGGTATCAATGGGTACGACACCCGCTGGGTTACGGGTCATATTGATACCCATAGTAAAGGCCACCCAAGATGGAGTTTCCACACCGTTGACCACTCCGTCCGCATCCAGTTTGGGCGTGTGACCACACGTTGCCGGGGTCAGAATCAATGGCGCCTGTTCAAACGCGGTCTCCAATTGATAATTCATCCGATGGCAAGCATCAATCGCTAAGGCGTAGTCTGGGCCACTCATCTTGTTCATTCCCATCTCTATCATCACGCGTAACTGCGGATCGATTTGCTCCCAGCTGTCAGTACCTTTCAAGTGCTGCTGAGCGCGCGCGCGGGCGCAGGTCCAAAAAACCAGCCACTCTCGCACTGGATCCGCAGTCCAAATCGCATCGTTCTCAATCACTGTCACCCCAGCCTGCTCCAACTTTTCGACGGCCTTCTCGCAAAGCGTCAGTATTTCCTTATCGACGTCGGCAAACCCCATAGTGGGTGACCATATAACCGTTTTTGGCAGAGGCGCCGACTGCACACCCTCAAACCAATTGTCAGTTTTATTGGGCAGCGCAAATATATCTGTTTTTAACTCCCCTACGGTGTGGTCCAGCACATAGGCCGTATCCAATGTCGATTTAGCCATCGGCCCCTTCACCGTCAACAGCCCGCTACCGGGCGCGTGCACGCCACCATTCGGTATTCTACCCTGGGAGGTTTTAATACCACTCAACCCGCAGATAGCCGACGGGATTCGAATAGAACCACCGCCATCAGAACCGGTCGCCAAAGGTATTATTCCCGCGGCTATTGCCGCTGAAGAGCCCCCTGAAGAGCCCCCTGGCGTATAGGCCAAATTCCAAGGATTCTTGGTCGCACCGAAAGGGATATTGTCAGTTTTGCCTTTATGGCCAAATTCCGGCGTATTGGTTTTACCGAGGACCACACATCCCGCCGCCCTCATCCGACGCACCAATTCCGAATCGCTGGACGCAACTGCATCGCCGGCATGCATTGCGGAGCCATAGGTAGTGACAAAACCTTCCGCATCTTCAAGATCTTTGACGCCGATGGGAATACCTGCCAACGGTAATACTTCACCTCTGGCAATAGCGGCATCGACAGCGCCGGCCTGAGCAATAGCCTGCTCGGCATTCACTGCACAAAAACTGTTGATCTCACCATCAAGTCTGTCGATGTTATCTAGAGCCTGCCGAGCTACCTCTGTTGCCGACAGCTCTTTTCCTCTAACTTGGGCTGCCAGTTCGATTACTGACGTTTTTCTGAAATCCATGATTCTATCCTTCTTATTATGCATGCGATTAACTCACTGTCGGCTGCCTATAGGAGACTCCGTCAGCACTCGTCTTTTACAAACCTCAAACCATGCGGGGAATAACATGGCATCAAATTAACTCTCGACTAACTGATCGCCTTCCTTCGCACGAAGTAAATCGATAAGGTCAGTTGGCAAAGGCGTTGATTTGCCGGTACTTTGATCGGTGTTAACCCAGACAACTTCACCGCTGTTTCGCAACTGGTCTGAATCTTTACCGTATATTTCGAGCACTAATGACAGACTCGACCGACCGATTCTTGCGGCTCGCACAAAAACATCAATGCGCTCATCAAACCGTACCGGAGCTTTGTAATCAACAATGGTTCGGACCGTGTGAAAATCATTGCCTGTCTTTTCAATTTGCCCCAGGTAATCAAACGAAAGTTCACGAAAATATTCAGTGATCGCCGTGTCGAAAAATGTCAGATAGTGCGCATTGAAAACAACACCCTGACCGTCTATTTCTGAGTACCTGATACGGAATGGATAGGAAAAACTAAATTCGTGCTTGGCCACAAAACGCCCCTTTTTTATTAAGTTGTACGACTTTCACGCTAGTATAGGAAGAACAGGCAGCCGCTGTAAATATCGATTTCACCATCAATATTGCCCGACGACCGCTTTAACCTCAAACGTTGTTGCTATCACAGCCGACTTTTATTCATTTTGAAGAAAATAACGGCTTCCCACATCAATTGCCGTTATCATCTCCTCACGAACTGTTCTATCGACAAAAGCCCTTATTTTAACCAGCGACCTGAGACTACCATGACATTTTCCACACTTGGATTGAGCGGCCCGATTTTACAGGCCGTCAACGAGCTCGGGTACACAAAACCGACAGCTATTCAGGAACAGGCCATTCCCGCCATTCTAGCGGGACACGACCTTCTCGCTGCCTCCCAGACCGGCACAGGGAAAACAGCCAGTTTTGTATTGCCGATACTTCAAAAGCTCAGTGACGAGCGCAAGCGGCGCGCCAAACGGATACGTGTTTTGATCCTGGTGCCGACTCGCGAGCTGGCCGCTCAGGTTGAGAGCAACATTAGCCAATACGGCAAACACTTGAGTCTTCGCTCAATGGCGATGGTGGGTGGCGTTGACTCGGAGCCACAAAAACAACAGCTAATCGAAGGCGTCGATATTCTGGTTGCCACGCCAGGCAGATTATTGGATATGGCGCACCAGCGAGCGGTGTATTTTGATGAGCTGGAAATGCTGGTTCTGGATGAGGCCGACAGGATGCTCGATATGGGCTTTATCGCCGATATCAATAAGATCATTGAACGCCTTCCCACACAAAGACAGAACATGCTGTTTTCCGCCACGCTGTCTGACGAAGTCCGGTTACTGGCAAAAACAGCAATCAATGATCCCGTTGAAATATCGATCGCCGCCTCTGACGCGACAACGTCGCAAATATCCCAATGGCTTATCACCGTCGATAAAGACAGTAAATCTGCTCTGCTGAGTCATCTGATTAAAGAGCATCAATGGACGCAAGCTCTTATTTTTATTCGCACAAAACACGGTGCCGCAAAATTAGTCAACCAGCTGGAAAAACGAGGCATTGCAGCAGAAGCTATTCATAGCGGAAGAAGCCAACCTGTTCGCACCCGATTACTGGCCGATTTCAAATCTGGTGAAATTGGCTTCCTGGTGGCGACAGGTATCGCCGCGCGCGGTATCGACATCGATGACCTGGCTCGCGTCGTCAACTATGATTTGCCCGACGACGACGATGACTATATTCACAGAATCGGTCGTACCGGTCGCGCTGGCGCCATGGGTGAAGCTATCTCTTTAGTTTCCAGAGATGATTTCAAACGGTTATGCGCGATCGAGCGTCGACTGAATCAACTCATCGAAAGAAAAGAGATTAATGGGTTTACGGCGACGAAGGAAGTGCCGATATCCATTCTAAATCATGTCAAAACAAGCGCCGGCAAAGCCCCCCTCAATCGTACCGATAAAAAACAGACATCAAAGGGGAAACATCAACCCAAACCGAACAGCCACAAAAAATCTTCCGGCAGCTCAGCAACTAAAAATGCCGACACCTGGAGCCAATGGTTTGAAAAAGACAGGTCTTAAACTGTACAGGATACCGCTATGAATTTGGAAAAGTCTAGAAAGAGAATTGCCAAGAAAGTAAAAATGGGATTTCAAGGATATCCTGAAATAGCCATTGCCTATTCAGGTCACAGTAGAGATCTGGCGGAAGAAGTCATCGTAACCTTCGTCGCGGAAGAGGGATCAGACCCCATCGATGAACGGTTCCAAAGTAAATTGGACGCTCGAGAGGATGAAGTCATTCAATCTGCCATCGTAAAAATGATCGAACGGTCTGAAGCGAAAACAGTTAAGTTGTCTGAGGAAATTGCGTTAAAACCTTAGCGTAATTATAGGGTGCCGCACGCAATATCCGCATCACCTTGTTTAATGCCTACAGCAGATAACAATAACTACTGACTAAAGGACGAAACTCATGAATAGTTTTTTGGAACATGCCCATTCAATAGAGGCGTTTCTATCCCACAATCGCAGCGAAACTGAAAAAGGAACTGCCTGGAACAGAACACCGGAAGG
>CAYNZI010000185.1:0-5749 GCA_964401565.1 uncultured Spongiibacteraceae bacterium | reverse complement strand
TGGGATTCGAACAGTGCTCGCCGACTACCCCGGAAAGGCGGACAAGCGAAAAACGCGGTCTGATTGGCCACAGTATAGAGGGCGCTACCAAACCTCATTCTCTGCCACACCCAACAGCAGCGACGTCTATCCCATGAATAGAGAATAGCTATAGATAGCCTGTGGGGGATTTGCAAAAAATAATAATCTAAGACATGGTATTAAGGTAGGTCTGGCAGGGGTCTTGGCATTGAGCCCAGTTAGGGCGCGTTTAAGTTTGTCATGCTTGTCGGGGATTTCCGTGAGGACTGTTTGAGTCCCAATTTTTCGCAGAAAAATGGTCGAGTTCCGCAGCGGCCGACAAGCATGGCAGGCTTGCGACCGGGCTCAGTGCCAAGGCCCCTGCCAGACCGGCGCTAAAACACCGCCCTGTCAGTTATTATCAAGGCTTGATGTCCAAACTGTCGACTCTAATCGAAGCTACTACGGTTTATCGCTCAGGGCATTTGTTTAAACAGCAGGGCGCAATTGATAGATGGCTCTTAGCATATCCTTCGCGTGTTGCATTTGCTATTGGCTGATTCTTTTCGAGGGGAGTGTCACTGCGCATTGTTGGTGGAGCGGGCGCGTCCATGTTTAAACGCATAGTGCCGATGGCTTGATCAGGAAGAAACTGTAAGCTAAACCGTCATTTCCGTGTAGGCGTTGATATTAAGTACCAATTGGTACATTATTGCAATTATGTCCAGACCTATTGAATTTGAAAGAGCCCAGGCAGTAGAAGCAGCGATGCTGTTGTTTTGGCGGCAAGGCTACACGGCGACCTCATTGGCTCAATTGCTGGAGTCGATGGGTATTGGTCGCAGTAGTTTCTATGCGGCTTTTGGCGATAAGCGCTCACTATTTATCGAAGCCTTGTCGTTGTTTTCGCAACGTACCAACACCATTTTTAGGCAGGTGAGCGCAGAAAAAGAACCTGTGCTGGCAATCAAGCAATTTTTTGAACAGACTTTGTTTGATGTTCCTGAGCGACGCATGCGTCGTGGTTGTATGATGGTCAATACGGTCGTAGAGCTCAATCAGGTCGACCAGGGTCTGAGTGAGCTGGCAGGGGAAAAACTTGCTGAAATAGAAGCCGAATTTGAAGATTTTTTCAGAGTTTCGGTGCTTTCCGGTAATTTTTCGACGCGGCAGGACCCTCGACAACTTGCTCAATTTATGATGACAATTAATCAAGGTTTACGAGTGGCAAGCCGTAAAAATACCGACAAAAAACAACTCGAAGAAATTCTTCAAACTACCCTCTCGCTGTTAGATATGGCAGCGTAATAAGTAGAAGCTGGCCCAACCAGACCGAAGTGACGGTTAAGGGTACTCACTTTATTCAAGAGGACTCGCCCGTAGAAATAGGTCAGGCCGTTGCTGACTGGCGAGTACATTAGACTAGTAGTATGGCCTCCATTTTTTTAACTTTTAGTGTGGATACAAGGGAAATGAGTATGAGTGATACGCCGGTTTATATGATCGTTAATCTGGAGGTAACTGATGTCGATAGTTATCGAGCCTACGAAAAGGGTTTTTTTGGCTTTCTAAAAAAGTACGAGGGAGAGTTTGTTACCTTTGACGATAATCCCATCACGCTTGAAGGTGTTGCCCCCCGGGAAGGCCGAATGATTATATTTCGCTTTCCCTCAGAGCAAGCTGCTAAAGACTGGTATGCTGACGAAGGTTACCAGGCTTTATCCGAGAATCGACGAAAAGGGACAAAGCTGGAATTTTTAACTATGGTTCACGGAATGCCTGCGCGTTAGGTATTGCTCTATTATTGGTTGAGTTGGTTTATTGGGTTGCGTTCGAGTGCATTCTCGGGCGTAAGGCGTTTTTCAACCGTCCTCTTTCAAGACTGATTCAACCAGCGTTTGTCGCAGTATTTTTCCGGTGTGGTTTCTCGGAATGTTCTCACGGATAAAAATATGTTTGGGGATTTTGTAACCCCCCATTTTATTCCGACAAAAATCCCTGACTTCAGTTCGATCTGGTTTACTGTTGTTGCGACAGACGATAACCGCGCAAACGACTTCGCCCCAATCTTTGTCAGGCAGGCCAATAACAGCAACGTCGGCTATATCAGGATGTTGTTCCAATACTGCTTCAACTTCGCGGGGATAGACGTTTTCTGCACCGGTTTTAATCAGTTCTTTTACCCTGCCTTTAAAGTAGAGAAATCCATCTTCGTCTAAATAACCAATATCTCCAGTGTGAATCCAGTCACCTTCATACAGTGCGGCATTGGCTTCTTCGTTGCGCCAGTATTTTGCGGTTATCGGTCCACGCACAACAATTTCACCAATAGACAATGTTTTAACAGGCCTGTTGTTGTCGTCCCATATAGCGATATCGACTCCCGGAAAGGGTTTGCCGCAGGATGTTGGCCGTTCAAAGACGTCCTCTCCAGTAATGTAAACGGCTGGCCCTGTGGTTTCTGTCTGGCCATAAACGCCAAAGTAGTCGCATGACAATGTGTCACACATGGCTTTGATGGTTTGTGTTGCGCGTTCACCAACGCCGCCGCCGCCCAATAATATCCGCAAGTTTTTGAAACTTTCCGGCCCGTCTTCTTTCAGCTTGTTGCGGATGGCCGTATTTTGTTGGGGCGAGGCGATCATTGTGAATGTAACACCGTAACGGACGATTGCGTTGGCCGTCTCGGCGGCTTCAACTTTACCGAGGATAATGCAGCGTCCACCAGCCAGGATAGTTGCCCGAGTGCGAATAAGTCCGGCCTGGTGGAAAAAGGGCATCAGCGCAAGGTAGGCGTCGCTGTTGGTTATTTCCACCGCTGCACCGGTCAGTTGGTCTGCCATTAGTGAGCCGGCATGGCTTTGCAACGCGCCTTTGGGGCGCCCAGTAGTGCCGCTGGTGTAGATCATCAGGGCAGGGTTCTGCGGGTCGAGTTTGAAAGATTGCGGGCAGAGAAGACCTTGCTTGGCCAGAGTATCGGTATTGTATGCAGTTGCTGTTTCGCCATTCATGCCAATAAGGAATCTGATCGAGGGGCACAGGTTTTTTAGCGTGCTTGCCGAGTCAACGAATTCGCTATCGACAACCAGGGCAATACTTTCTGCATTGTCGATCATCCACTGCAGTTCGGTTGTAGCCAGGCGCGTATTCAGCACGTGGAGAATGACGCCTACTTTTGCGGCGGCGTAATGCCAAATGATATAGTCGGCACTATTGTGACCGAGAATGGCAAGTCTATCGCTGTGGTTAATTCCCAAGTTGAGTAGGGCGCCTGCTAAGGCTGATGCGGTATGATCGAGCTGCTGAAATGAGTAGTCTCTTTCAGGTGTAACAATGGCAGTATTGTTGCCCCATTTTCTTGCCGCATATTCGAGTTCGTGATGGAGCAATTTGAGCGTCATTTTCTGTTCCGGTGTTGATGGTTTCTTCGTCAGTGGCATTGGCGACGAAAAGACTAGAACATGTTTTCCAATGTATGGCAATGTTGTTTGTGCTTTGTTGGAATAGTCAATTCACAAGGGCGTTACCACGTCCTGCAATGAATTTGGGAAGTAGTATGGATGTTTATGAGGTGATGAGAACGACGTTCGCTGCTCGAAATTTTACCAGCGATCCGGTGAGCGATGAGACACTTTTCAAGCTGTTGGATAACGCCAGATTTGCCCCTAGTGGTGGTAATCGTCAGGGCTGGCAGGTTTTGGTTATCAAGGACAAAGCCATTCGCTGCCAACTCAAAGAGCTGGTGGCCCCGACCATTCGCCAGTATAAAGCGCAATCAGCAGCGGGTGAAACGCCTTTCAATAGCATTAACGCCTCGGCGGTCACACAAGACACGATCGATGCAACCTCCGCCAATTTTCCGTTGGTTGATATGCTTGAAGACGTTCCTGTTCTTTTAGTGGTTTGTGTCGATCTTTCGCTGATTAGTTCAATGGACAAGGATTTGTCGCGCATTGGTGTCATCTCTGGCGCGTCCATCTATCCATTCGTGTGGAATATTTTACTGGCAGCGCGAAACGAAGGCTTGGGTGGTGTGTTGACGACGTTTATCGCTAACCAGGAAGTCGCTGCTCGAAAAATTTTGGGTATTCCGAGTGAGTTCGCGATTGCTTCAATGGTGGGTATTGGTAAGCCAGTCAAACAACTGACCAAACTTCGTCGCAAGCCCGTGAGTGATTTCACCCGTGTTGACGGCTGGAATGGCGATGTGTTTTCTGTGGACACTACGCCGTCTGGGTCGGATTAGCTGCCGCCGCTGCGACGCAGCCCATCGAGCGGTGTTCGTCATTAAACAATGTTCATCTCCTGTATTTCTCTTGATATTTTCATTCGCGCGACTACAATCCCCCGCATTTGGTCTGACCATATTGGTTAGACCAAATGTACTGGTTAGATACCTAGTCCGTGCATGCAACGTTACCTGGAACCCTTATTTTGTCTGGTAAGCATAACCAAATCGCCGATATTTTGATTCAAGATATTTTGACGGGTCACTACCACCTGTCAGAGCGGCTACCGTCAGAGCGGGATTTGGCAGCGCGATACGAAGCCAGCCGGGGGGCGGTGCGTGAAGCAATGAAAACGCTAGAACAGATAGGATTGATAGAGGTTCAGCCAGGCGGTGCCCGAGTTAAAGATATAGATGAAGCCAGCCTGGATGTTATTAGTCATTTGCTAGCTCAAGGTCAAATTCCCGACGTAGTCCTTATCGACCACATTATGACCGTGATTGATAAGCTGATTTGTATGGCGGCCGAAGAATCTCTGAAGTTGGCGAGCAACGAAGAGCTAGGTCATATACGGGCGTTGGTACGGCCAATGATAGATGGCAATTTATCACAAGAGGAGCATGCCCTCGCTCGCTTTGGGGTGATGAAGGCTATTATAAAATCGAGCCGCAACCTACCTTTACGACTGATCTCGCGAACACTGTTCGAACAGATTGAGCCTGCTAAAACGAATTTGCATCGCTACGTAGTTATTGATATGGACAATTATCGGGCTTTGGCACGGAAGCTGGACAAAGCACTTAGGCAGCGTGACATCGACCTGATGCAGTTTACATACAACAAAATTTCTGAATTAAACCGTGACACCATGTTGCGAGCTTTTAAAGCCGCGCGTGCAGATATAGGCCCGGAGGCCACTAGCTAATGATGCGATCTTTCATCATACCACTGATCATTGTGGTGATATTTATAGGTGGAGCAGCTGTCTTGATGGCGACGGCGCCAGTATTGGAACCGGCGGCGAAAAAACCGGTGCCCACGACCGTTCGTATCCTCGAAGTTGAGCCTAAGTCGGTGCAATTGATGGTGCGTTCACAAGGTTTGGTAATGCCTTCTACTGAAAGCCGACTGATTCCCGAGGTGTCCGGTCGCGTTACGTGGATGTCGCCAAATTTAGTCGCGGGTGGCTATTTTACTGAGGGGCAGTTGTTAGCTCGCGTAGACGATGTGGATTATCGCAATAGCTTGGAGCGCGCCCACGCGACTCGGGAGCGCGCAGAAGCGGAAGAGCAGCATGCACGGTTTGAGTATCAGCGTCTCGAAAGTTTAGCAGAGCGTAAACTAACATGGCGTTCACAACTGGAAAATTCACTGCGGGCCCAGCGTGTTGCCAGCGCCAATTTGAGAGATGCGCTAGCTAATTATGAGCAGGCACAAAGAAGTCTGGATCGCACCCGTATACTTGCGCCATTCACTGGTCTGGTCCGCTCAGAGGCCGTTGATATCGGGCAGTTTATTTC
>CAYNZI010000184.1:0-5765 GCA_964401565.1 uncultured Spongiibacteraceae bacterium | reverse complement strand
AACTCACCGCTAGGCTCCACCAAATATTAAAAAAGCCGAGGTTAGCACTTAACTTTAGTTTCGGAATGGTTTTTTTATGCCTATCGTAGGCGGGATCTCACCGACCGGTTTACCCAATGGGCATAAACTCACCGCTAGGCTCCACCAAATATTAAAAAAGCCGAGGTTAGCACTTAACTTTAGTTTCGGAATGGTTTTTTTATGCCTATCGTAGGCGGGATCTCACCGACCGGTTTACCCAATGGGCATAAACTCACCGCTAGGCTCCACCATATATTAAAAAAGCCGAGGTTAGCACTTAACTTCGGTTTCGGAATGGTTTTTTATGTCTATCGTAGGCGTGATCTCACCGACCGGTTTACCCAAGGGCATAAACTCACCGCTAGGATCCGCCATATTAAAATCCTCGTATATTATTGAAACTACGGGGTTTTTCTATTCTATGTGCCAGAAAAATATATCGCTATTTTTCGACCTTCAATGCAGTGTGCGGACTATCTGCGGACTGCGATTTCGTGGTCGATCTCTTACGTTTTTCCAGTGCCTCCTGCCACTATGTTTTGGTCTGTAAAAGCTCATTATTGCTGTGTTCTTTATTCTCTAAAATATCAAAGTTAACCGGTGCTTTACACACATCGTCATGCGTCGATCTCAATCCGGTGAGCGGGATTACATTACCGTTAGGTATTTTTTTGTTTGTCATACTAGATTTATTTTATTGATCTTGTATGAATTTTGTAAATGGTACGATGTCCTTATCTACACTAGCCGACTCTAATGCTGACATATATTGGTCACGATTTTCGACCTTTATGACGAGCCAGGAAATTCCCGCTGCTGCCATCATTAGATTCATTAAGAAGCGCCCCATGCGACCATTTCCGTCAATATAAGGATGTATATACACAAAAATAAAATGGCCTAGCACTATACGAACTTGCGGGTTTTCTTCTTGCTTAATTAGCTCAAAGAATGTTGACATAAGTTCCCCCACGGCATCCGATCTTGGCGGAGTATGCTTGGAACGACGAATATATACGGGCCTGTTACGATACCCAGCAAGATCACCAGCTTCGATTATACCAGCGGTGATGCTTGGGCTAAATAACTCTCTATACCATTTTCCATGGTTTTTATCGGCGATATTTCCTGGGTCATTACCTTCTAATATATTCTTAATATTTTCTCTAACGACTTGAAAGGCTTGATAATAGCCCCTGGCCGCCATGGCATCACGGTGTTTTTTGTCTTCTTCTGATTGATCAGGATTCCAATTACCTTCACTGACGCGATTGATTAACGCCTCACTTACCCTATAGCCTTCTATAGATAATGAGTTATATGCATCGGTAACGTAAATTGCATCAACATTTCTTAAATACTCTTCTGTATCGCCTGGTGATTCAGTGGGGCTTGGAAAGTTATCAATAATGGGCGTTCTAAATTGTTCCCACATCATTTTCAATCGATTAACATGAGGTGACGTCTCTCGATTTGAAAACACAAACTGATCTTTTACTTCAAAAGGGTCCGTTTCGTTGAGTTCATGGCCTGCAGCTCTCATTGTTTCAATTATAGTATCGGCAAATTCCTCTCGGCCAATATTACGGTATGCTCCGGCAATTCGGCCGGCTATAGTCGTGTGGTTACCATCGAGAAGATTTCTTAATATCTGAGATACTTCAGTGACCATTGATAGAGCTGCGCGCATTTCTATAGGTTTTGATTTATATTGATTTTCAGAGCATGAAATAAGTGCCGAAGTAAGATTTACTAATCTTAGTCCGTCTTTTTCTCTGATCTCCTTACTTGGTGGTATTGTAAGCTTCGCATCAAAAATGGATGTTTCATGCAGTAATTCAATGCTGTTATTTGTTCCTTTTGGTGATCGCACTAATAACTGCTTTGGTACTGTCCAGTCTCCAATATGGATGCTAATAGATTGCTCTGGAGATAGGCTCCATTGGTTCTTAAACCTGCTTTGCAAATATTCAGCACTAAATTCCCAAAATGATGCATACCAAGAGGTACTTTCTCCTGTGGGTTCATCCGGTCGGGCAGGGATGTACCAGCCTTTCATCACTTCTTGGATAAAGCCATTCTTTAATAATCTTTCCCGGTGTGTGCGAGTTAGCTCACTACTTCTAATAGCAACTCTGCCTTCGTCTTGTAGCTCTTTTAGTACTTTTAGAGATTCAGCGAGTTTTGTGGCTGGAGCTGGCATTTTCTTTCCTGGAATACCCTTTGGTATATGTATGTTACGTCTTACTAAGCTATGTATCTTAAGCCTTGCTAAGTACAGCCTATCAAGTCTTGCTAAGTTAAGTGTATTGTGTCTTTCTAGGTTAAGTGTGTTGAGTTCTTGTATATTAAGTATAACATGCTTTCCTGTTTTAAGTTTTTTAAGCTTATCTGGAGTAAGTTTAATATGTCATTAAGAGCTAAGTATATGTTGTGGTATTTATAAGATTATGTCGGTATCAAAATAGCCTTGACCAATAGTTTCTGGTGAACCATTATTGGGCGACGCAAAATGACGCATGGCGTTTTATCCTATACGTCAATTACTCGGGAGCAAAAAGGCTAGAATGGAAGCACCCCAGAGTACAACCTCAGAAACAACACGGCCGGCTAACAGTGTCGCGTTACATCGCCTGCTTAAATTGCTGCGCTGGATACCTGAAGGCAACTGGACCACAGCCAGTGAACTCAGACACAAGCTGCAGGAAGAAGGCGAGCTGAAGGTGCCGAGCATTCGCACCTTGCAGCGAGATTTAACCCTGCTGGTTGATGAATTCGGAATCGAGTTCGAAGATGACGGCAATACCCGCATGTATCGCTGGGCGAGTGGCTTTCAGGCCTGGACTCAGCCCAATCTCGGCGAGCAGGAATCTCTGCTGCTAACCCTGACACAGCAGCACCTGTGCAATCTCCTGCCCGCCAACATGAACACCCTATTCGATAAGCAGTTTGTGCGTGCCGAAAAGATACTGGCGCAAAGTGGCGCCAACTCTCCCTACAACCAGTGGTCCGACAAGGTGCGCATTGTTCAGGGCCTGCAGCCGCTATTGCCGCCAAAGCTGGTCGAGGGAGTGTTCGATCAAGTGACCCGAGCACTCTATGGCAATCTCTGGTTGACCATTTCTTACCGCAACCACGAGGGCAAGGTCTCCGAAGACAAACGTATCATGCCTTTGGGATTGGTGCAGCAAGAGCAGCGCTTGTATCTGGTCTGTCGCTTCGAGGGCTATAGCGGCGATCGCACATTAGCTCTGCCACGTATTCAGAAAGCGCAAATAAGCACCATGACGTTTGAGCGTCCCGCTGACTTCGACTTAGCTGAGCTAGAGAGAGAAGGGCGCTTTGCTGTGAGCTACGGCCAAACTATTCGTCTAAGCTTTTCAATCACTCGAGACTCAGGCATCCATCTATTGGAGTCGCATCTGGCAGAAGACCAAACAGCTGAAGAAATAGACGGTGGTTTTAGAATTACCGCCACGGTGGTCGATAGCCTGTTATTACAACGCTGGCTCAATAGCTTTGCCGAGCATGTTTGGGATATTGAAAAAACCGAGATCAAGGTTTAGGGATCATCATGTATAAAGAAAACGGACGTCTAATCTTTTCCCCCTCCGATCTTGCGCTTTTTGTTGCCAGCCCATTCGCTTCTTGGATGGAGCGCCTGGTGTTAGAGCGGCCAAGTGATTGCCCGGTCGCCGATGGCGATGACAGTATGATGGGCCTGTTGCAAGACAAGGGGGATCAACACGAGCACGCCTTGCTGGAGGAATTCAAACAGCAGGGAAAGTCTATAGCGGATATATCTACGGCAGCCGATAGATACCAGGCGACTATCGGTGCTATGACGGCCGGGGTCGAGGTTGTCTTCCAAGCTGCACTTCGCTCTGCTGCGGATCAAGAGTATGTCTTTAAAGGCTATGCCGATTTTCTTATCAAGGTGCCGGGCGAAAGTCGTTTAGGTGATTATCACTATCAAGTGTGGGATACCAAGCTATCCAAACAGGTTAAGCCATCCTTCACCATCCAACTCTGTTGCTATCAAGACATGCTGGCGCCAATACAAGGGCGTGCGGCGGAAGAGTTTGTGGTTGCTCTGGGCAATGGAGACAAGGCCCATTTAAGAGCGGATGACTATCGCTATTACTATCAATCTTTAAAGCAATCCTTTCTAAAGACCCAGTCCCAGTTTAATGCGGAGCATCGTCCCAATCCTGCCGATTCAAGCACCTGGGGGCGTTGGGCAGAATTCGCCAAACAGCAGTTGCAGGATGTAGATCATCTTTCGCAGGTAGCGACTATGACTCGCTCGCAAATTAAGAAATTTGAACAAGCGGGAATCGATACACAGCAGGCGCTAATCGACACTCCATCCGATAGCATTACCGGGGTTAATCTAAGCACTTTCAAACGCTTACAGGCTCAAGCCACCATTCAGCGTGCCAGCGAGGGGTGCGATAAGCCACTGTTTGAAATACTGGTGCCCGATGCCGGCGTCAAGCAGGGTTTGGCGCTGCTGCCACCACACTCCAAGCTGGATGTATTCTTCGATATCGAGGGTTATCCTCTCGATGACGGAGGACTGGAATACCTGTGGGGCAATACTTATTTCGATGAGTTGGGCCAGCGCCAGTTTATTGATTTCTGGGCTCACTCTCGCGAACAGGAAAAACAGTGCTTCAAGGACTTTATTGAGTGGGTTTATGCGCGTTGGCAGCAAGATCCGTCGATGCATATCTATCACTACGCTAACTACGAGATAGCCGCCTGCCGCAAACTCATGAGTCGCTATGGTGTCTGCGAACATGAAGTCGATCAATTGTTGCGCAATGATGTATTTGTCGACCTGTATAAATTGGTAAAAGCAGGTCTATTGATTGGCGAGCCACGCTATTCGATTAAAAATGTTGAACACCTGTATCGCGGTGCCCGTGAGACAGAAGTCGGCAATGGTGGTGACTCGGTAGTCGTCTATGAGAACTGGCGTGAACTTAATGCGCGCGGAGCGCAGGGTGACACCTGGCAGACTTCGAAAATACTCAAAGATATCCGCGACTACAATATCGACGATTGTGACAGCACGCAGGAGTTGGTCGACTGGTTGCGCGCGCAACAAGCGCAATACCATATTCAGTATATTGGCGATAGTGAGGTTAGTGAGCCGGACCTTAATGAGGAAAAAGCCGCTGAGATCACGGCGCGCACAGACTTGCGCGATCAACTGCTGGAGCGTGCGGAACGCGAGCGAGACCATAATCCAGAGCAGGCAGTACTAACTGAAAACCTCGCATGGACCCTGGAGTTTCACCGGCGCGAAGCTAAACCGGTATTCTGGCGGTTATTTGATCGCCTCGGTTTAACCGATGATGAACTGGTGGATGACCTCGACTGCCTGGCCAATTGCCAGCGCACTGAGCGCGAAGCCTTCAAACCAAAGCCTCGCGCCCGTAATCTGGCCTATGAATATCGCTTCGATGCCAATCAGGAATTCAAACAGGCCGGGGGCACGGCTTTCTATGTGCTTGGGCTGGAGGACGATGCCGGTAAAAGTATCAAGGCAACCTGGGTCAAAGACGAAAGTGATATGGCTGAGGGTTTAATCGTTGTGCAATCCAAGTGCGAACTGCCGGATGTCATCAGCTTAATACCCGACGAATACATTCGCCCCGACCCTATCCCCCAGTCTCTTGAACAGGTAGTTAAGGCCTACGCCGATAATACGCTGGGGCAATCTGCCATTATCGATT
>CAYNZI010000183.1:0-5809 GCA_964401565.1 uncultured Spongiibacteraceae bacterium | reverse complement strand
CTTCGCTCATATTTAGAACGTTTAGAAATACAGCCAGAGTTTTGACCAATGATGTGGCCATTAAAGTTGCCGAAGTAGAAGCTCAAGGCGGTGATTTTGGTCAGGTACACGCCCTGGTGTCGGGAAAGAAGCAAGATGAAACCTGGAAATCCGGTGATGTTGACGGCGGCATGATTACCGTCGGCATGTGCGGCGGACTCATTAACGATATCCCAACATGCAAAGAGCTGGTTTCTACTATCGTTTCTGACGCAGAAGATATTATCAACAACCGCTTGTCAGCAATGACAGCGTAGAATAATCAGGGGGAGGACAACTTCCCCGTCATCATTTCATCACCTCTTGTCCTTTCTATTAAGCTCTACGCCGATAAAACCGCACAATCTCACGAATCAAGATGTAGATAAGCAAGCCGGCCGGACCTGCCATAAAAACGCCCTAACAGTTTCAGGTTTTACATTCTCGAACGGGTTAACGTGATGTCAGAATGTGCCCAGGCAGTCTGGAACATTGTTAAGGCTTGTTCAGCTTCCTCCGTCCTGCCTTGCATTGCCAAAGCTTGTTGCAAACCGAACAATGACCAGCCATTTTTTTGGTTCCAGCGCAAGTCTCGACGATATACGGCCTCTGCTTCAACTGCCCTGCCCGCTTCCAACAACGCCGCGCCCAAATAATGTCGCATCGGCTGCGCCCAGTCAGGTGGCTCGGTATAGTTGTTAAGATCTTCTAGTGCGACTCCTTTTTCAAAAGCCTGGATTGCGCCAGTAATATCACCTTCTGCTTGTAATATTTCACCATTGAGGCCGTACAAGCAAAGCTTCAGTACCGCGGATGCGGGCGTAGCCCCCACCCGATACTCATCGGCATCCGGAGATTCGGCTATTTCTCGCAAGCGCGACAGCTGTGCCTGAGCACCTTCCATATCGCCTGTTGCTATAAGAGCACTTCCCTTTGCATAGGCCCAAATTCCATCCAAATAAGGTGTACCAGAATCAGCGGGAGACTGATCAATAAACTGATCCCATTTACCGAATATTTTGTTAACCAACCAGGGCGCCGCCAACGTTTTTTGATACCCCATGACACCATTGCCGTAACTAAGCACGCGTTTCTGGCCTTTTATTCCGGCCTCGTTGGCAACCTTGTAATTCCCCTGAACCGTGGCTGCATATCGAATAAAATCAATCGCATGCCCTGCGTGTATCTTATGCGAAAGAGGATAGGTACCAATATTAGGTAAGGGGTGATCACCCCAAATTTTTGCGAATTCCTTGTCAACTTCCTGTGAACGCACATTGCTGGCAATGGCTTTGTCAAACTGACCAACGCGCACATAAATATGAGCAGGCATATGGACCACATGGCCTGCAATCGGCACGGTTGCTTCCAGAGAATCGGCGGATATCAATGCTCGCTCTGGTTCCTGTGATGCCTCCAACAAATGGATATGTAAATGAAGCACGCCCGGATGAGTGGTGGTCACGTCAATAATGCGCTCCAGAGCCTGCGCGACCGGCCGGGTCTCGTCTTTAGGGTTGCCTTCACTGTCCCAATAATCCCATCGACCAATCGACATATAGGCCGCCGCATAGAGTGCCGCAATATCCGGGTCTGAAGGATACTGCTTATTGAGCTCTCTCATTGCCGCCAAATAAGCGCGATCCCGAAGAGTATCATCAGCAATACTGTCCTTGTCATACAACACGAACAGCGCGTTGATTAACTGCTTTTCAACGTCGCTGGCGCCATCGATACGCTCCTTTGCCATTTTGATCGCTTTCAACCCCTCACCTTTCGGATCGTCGGGCATCCGCGCATAACGGCTATTCGGATTTGGCCCCATGGCGTGCGCCATTCCCCAATAGGGCATCGGGCTTGCAGGGTCGAAGAGTGCCGCTTGTTGATAGGAGGCTATAGACTCAGGGAAATAAAATCCCCACGCAAAACGCAAACCCTGATCGAAATATTGCTGAGTTTCCTTTGAATGGGTAGAAATTTTGCGGCTATAGGTACCGCTACCTGGCACCAATATAGCTCTGGCCTCTTTGGACTCAGCACTCACATCTGGTGTCGAAACCGCCTGCGCCGTGTCAGGTTTTATGGGAGGGGCACAACCTTCGAGAAAAAGTACCAAAACGGCGGAGGAAGTTAACATCAGGATTTTTTTATTCACAACTAGCCCTTTATTATTAGATAACGTAATCAAGAATTGTATCGTAAAAACCTATAGCTGTCTTACTACAAAACGGATCTATTGAGCGGGGATACAGCCTTATTGATGGTTTAACTAACGACGCTTTTTGGGTTTCCCCGCGACACCTGATTTGGACGGTTTAACCGGCTTGTCTCCAGACGAATTGCCGTGTTTTACTTTTGGAGCGCCACGTGATGTCGTTTTCCGCGCATTGTAAGCGCTCTTCGGCTTGTCCGGATACCAAGGTCTATCGTTGGTCTTTGTTGATTTTTTCCTTTTCTTCGGCGATGCTACAGATTGTGAGCCGGCCGTCAGATCTAGTATTTCTGTGAGTTCCTTTTTACTGAAGTCGCGCCACTCCCCAACACCCAGCCCCTTCATCCCTACATTCATGATGCGAACACGTTCCAGTCTCGCTACCTCGTACCCAAAATGCTCACACATCCGGCGAATCTGACGATTTAGCCCTTGTACCAGAGTTATCCGAAAGAGTGTCGGCGTTTCTTTACTGACCTTGCACTTGCGAGTGACCTCGCCAGATATCGGCACACCTTTCATCATGTCGCGAACGAACGTATCGGTAATCGGTTTGTTAACGGTAACGAGGTATTCCTTTTCGTGATTATTGCCCGCACGAAGTATTTTATTAACCAGATCGCCATTGTTAGTCATGAAAATGAGACCTTGAGAATCTTTATCCAGCCGGCCGATTGGGAAAATTCGCTCGCCGTGATTCACGTAGTCAACAATGTTGTTTTTCTCGCTACCTTCGGTAGTACACACAACCCCTACTGGTTTATTCAGAGCTATCAGCACCAACGCGTCTTCATCACGCGGATCTATACGTTGGCCGTTGACTTTCACGCTATCACCGGCGGCAACCTGATCGCCGATTTTTGCCCGCTTGCCGTTAATGAATACAACGCCTTTTTCGATAAATCGATCAGCCTCTCGGCGCGAGCAAATTCCACTTTCGCTGATATATTTGTTTAAACGGGTAGTAGTGACAATTGACATTATTTTTGATCTAACCTTGAATTAACTCGATATTGCGGTCGCTAGTTTACCACTGTTACTCTGAAGTGACGGCACGCTATAACGACTTATTTCTATCGGAACTGACGGCTATAACACCTGTAGTTCCCATCGATTTATTGAGCCTGCTCTCGATAAGATTCTTCGAATACAGACTTCCCCATCATCAATGACTGCAGCAGTGCACAATTCAGCTGTGCGAACACTAATTTTGAGCATAGTGCCCGACACCGTCACGGTTAAAGATTGCGATCAAACGCCATCGGTATGCCTGGCTTCAATGCGGTGAGATTCTTGCTGGCAAAAATATTCATATGAACACCGCAACTGTCCTGACCATATTTGATACTGAGTGAAGTAAATGCCACATATTCCTCCGGCAGACAAAATACAATGCCCTCTCCCTGAGTGGGTATCGTGGGTAATGGCACCATCAACGTTAGCTGCTGATCTTTTTCGACATACAGCGATATGCTGACAATATCGAGATCATTGTATGTTTGCTCTACTGTCAGGGAGTACGATCCCCTCCCACCACAATACGAGAGATCAGAATCGAGCGTTATCATAGCCGGAATACCGCCAGACAACGATGCTCCTTGCTCTGCCGCACTGCAAATGCTGCCAAACACCAGCGCGGCTATGATCAAACTATTCAAAAGCCAGCTCTGGGTTTTATGACTACCACCAATCAGTACAGGTTGTGTGCTTAACATGTAGCCGCTCTCCAGATATTGTTAATACATTAACTCTATAAATCACTTGAAATAAATACTGTATCTATTTGTTTTGTATCACTTTAAAATAAATACCCGCTAAGTATATAATCGCGCCATCGGATAAGGAGATCAATCTATGAAGGTATCAAACATAGGTTAGCCCCTTACTCGACCACGATAAAAAACTGGTTTTTCGCTTCGATAAACGCAATAACCGATTCATTCAACCCTAACTACAACCGACAAGTCATCTGAATAATCGTCCTTTGCATAGTACCTGTAGTATATTGCAAACACTGACTGACTGGACACAACCATGCGCTACAAAGGCCAAACAGAATACGATCATCAGGGTAAAATACCAGCCCGTGGCGTACTACTCATAAATCTTGGGACACCAGACGCCCCGGATACAAGCTCGGTGCGGCGCTATCTGCGGGAATTTCTGTCTGACCCCCGTGTCGTCGAAATTCCCCGAGTTATCTGGTGGTTGATTCTCTATGGGTTTATTTTACCGCTCCGACCCGCAAAATCAGCAAAATTATACCGTGAGGTGTGGACCGAGAAGGGTTCTCCGCTCATGGATATCACGTGTAGACAGGGAACAGCCTTACAAGCGAAGCTTGACGCCAACCACGGTGAAGGCTCCTTCATTGTGAAAATTGGTATGCGCTATGGACAGCCCTCCATCGGTCATGCCTTGCAGCAACTCAAAGATAGCGGTGTGAATCACATCACGGCACTACCGCTCTATCCCCAGTACAGCGCAGTCACCACCGGCTCGACCTTCGATGAACTATCAAAGCAGCTTTCACGCTATCGCTGGATACCGGGACTGACGTTTATCAATGGATACCACCGAACGCCAGACTATATAACCAGCCTCGCTGACAGTATTCGCCATCATATCAGTCAACATGGTACACCGGATAAACTGCTATTTTCGTTTCACGGCACACCACTCAATCATTTACACCAGGGTGACCCTTACTTCTGCTTTTGCACTGAAACAACACGCCTAGTGTCAGAGCAACTGGAGCTGGAGCAAGAGACAATAGTATTGACCTTCCAATCCAGGTTCGGGAAGGCAACTTGGCTGCAGCCGTACACGGCTCAAACTCTCAAAGAGCTGGCTAAAGATCAGATTAAGAAAGTCGCCGTTATTTGCCCCGGATTCTCCGCTGACTGCCTGGAAACGATCGAAGAAATAGACCGTGAAAATCGGGATATCTTCTTAGCAGCCGGCGGTGAAGAATACCATTACATCCCCTGTCTCAATGATAAGGATACTCATATCGATATGATGATGAAGTTGGTTACGGCATAGCGACAAGCATTGCCATCCCGAACGCTTGAACCAGCCCCTATTACACGGAGGGGAACACATTAACTGACAACATTCGACGTGGACAAAACCTGCGATTCCTCTAGCCTCTGCTAACTTACTTAACCTTGGAAATAATTTCATGCGAAATCACGGAAAAATAATAATAGGGATGGTCGCAATCCTAAGCCTGTCCGGCGCGGCTGTTGCCGACCAAACCACGCTCACCGAACACCAGAGTTTAGCTCGTGGAATTTTTAAGACCATTGTAGAGATGGACACATCGACGACCCGCCACGAAACTCCGAAAATGGCCGCCTATCTTGCGGGACTGTTCAAGACAGCCGGGTTCGGCGACGAAGATATACAACAGGTTAAAATCTCCCCCTCTCACACACCGCTCATTGTGCGCTATCGAGGCGAAGACCAAAACGCCAAAGGCATTGGATTTCTGGGTCATATGGACGTCGTTACTGCCTTTAAAAAAGACTGGGTTCTCGATCCTTTTACACTAACAAAACAAGATGGCTACTTTAT
>CAYNZI010000182.1:0-5809 GCA_964401565.1 uncultured Spongiibacteraceae bacterium | reverse complement strand
GTTGAAGGGGTCGCCATTAATTTCACACCATTGCGCTGCCGATCTATTTGTTGATGCACATGACCCCACAACAAACCCTTCACATGGCTGAACTCATCCAACACCGAAAACAGCTTGTCTGCATTAGACACTCGCTGCTCGTCCAACCAGTCACAACCGATACTTACCGGGTGATGATGGAGGCATACCAACGCGTGCCTCTTTTGACTCTGTTGCAGGCCCGCTCTCAACAAATCCAGCTCTGCATGCGTCAAACTGCCACCCGCCTCACCGGGAGTTTTGGAATTCAGCATGATGACACTCCAATTGCCGATAGTCGCACCACCCACCATCTCATTACCTTCCCCGGCCACCTCTCTCATCGTGGCCACCGTGTCGTGATTGCCAGGAAGCCAGAGAGTTTGACCGGCAAGCCCCCTGGTTAAGTGCCGATAGCGCCGGTAGGAGGAACCGGCACCACAGGACGATATATCACCCGTCGCCAGCAATAAATCAGCGGGAGACTGCTCCTGACGGACCAGGTTAACCACTTGTTCAAGACTATAGTCGGTGTTGAGGCCTAATAACGTTTCGCCCGCTTGCGCGCCTAAATGCGTATCGGTAATTTGCAACAGTTTGATCGGCTGGTGGCTATCGATCGGAATTCGCAATGTCATAACCTCAATCCATCATCAAGAAGGTGTGACGGCAAATAACCGTTGATCCGTAGGGTCGCCAGCCTCACGCCCGTGCTTCAGACAATGACTCAACCATTCGCCAAGGAAGGTGTTGAGCTGGATTTTTTCATCACGCTGGTACATTTTGTCATTGGGATAGTCATAAGTTGCGCGAAATCGGTGGTGGCGATCAAAAGCAATCACCTCCGCCATTCTGGCATCATGATAAACCCGCAGCGAAAACCGAGGGGCTGCTGCCCAAGGTTGAGCATCGTTGCAATCAGTCGTCTGGCTAACATCGACCATTGTGGTGTACTTGCAGCGCTCCCGAACCTCAATACGAAATTGAACCTGTCGTGCCGCCGTCAAATCAACCGTAAACACACGTAGATCCTCCGTATCCATTCTCGGCGATAACTGCATGATACGGACATAGTTAGCCTCGCATTCCGCTAACTGTCCCGCCAAATCTACTGTGTATTTCTTCTGCACCACGTTAATGCACCAGGCTGCCCATCGACACCAAAAAACTAAAGTTTAGCAGTTTTGGCCAGCCCCTGTCCTTTCCCTATTCACTAAAATTGATATTGCTTTCCGCCAGCTTAACATTCTGTAATTAAGCACTTTCTTATCAACTATTTAACAGACTGGGTTATAATCATACTTTGTCCGTAGTTGTGAACCCATAAAGGAACAAGCAATGAGATCTTTGTTACGCCCGCTATCTTTCGCGATTGCGCTCTGCGCCGCCAGTAATCTCAGCCATGCCGATACTTTAGCCGATATTTATGAGCTTGCCCTCACAAGTGACGCCCAGTTAAAAATGGCAGAAGCCTCCTACCTCGCTAACATCGAAACTGAAAAACAGGCATTCTCAGCCTTACTGCCACAGATCACCGCAAGCGGCAGTTATCAAGATGACGACTTCGACTCCAATGGCTTTAACCAAAGCGCAGTTGCCGTCATTGAATCAAATTATCAGGCTGACACCACCAGTTACAGTGTCAGCCTACAGCAAAACATTCTCGACTTATCCGCCTGGTTCAGCTTTAAAAGCGGCAAAGAAAGAACCAAGCAGGCACAAGCCCAGTTTGCTTTCGACCAGCAAGATGTCATTGTTCGTGTCGCCGAAGCCTATTTTGATGTGCTCCGCCAACTCGATAACCTGGAAGCCTCAAAAGCAGAAGAACGGGCAACCAAACGGCAACTGGAACAAACCCAACAACGGTTTGATGTTGGCCTGATCGCCATTACCGACGTTCATGAAGCGCGGGCCGTATACGATACCACCGTTGTGCAACGCCTGACCGACGAGGGCAATCTGGGTACTTCCTATGAATCACTAACGGTATTAACCGGACAACAACATCAGAACCTGTGGTTGTTGAATAAAGATTTCCCGGTTATCGATCCCGACCCGATATCACGTGATGAATGGGTACAATTTGCACTAAAAAATAACTACGCCTTAAAAGCAGCACTCTATGGCGCCGAATCTGCTCGCCAAAATGCCACCGCCAAAAAAATGGGCCATGCACCAACCATCACCGGCTCGTTTAGCTATAACGACCAAGATCGCAATGGAGAAATTTCTGTTTCTGGTACATCACTTACAATCCCCCAGGATCAAGAATCTGACGGAACTTCGGTCATGTTGAGATTAGATATCCCTCTTTATTCCGGTGGTCGTATTAGCTCAATTCGCCGCCAGGCTTACCAGCAGTACAATGGCGCACTGCAAAAGAAAATTGAAACCCAGCGAGTTGTTATTCGCAATGCTCGGGCATCACACATTACTGTATCCAATGATGTACAACGCGTTAATGCTCGCCAGCAGGCTATTGTTTCAACCAGCAGTGCGTTGGATGCAACCGAAGCAGGCTACGAGGTAGGTACACGTAATATCGTGGATGTACTAGACGCGCAGCGCAAGTTGTACGCGTCAATTCGTGACTACGCTAATTCGCGCTATGACTACGTGTTAAATATGTTGCGCCTGAAACGTGCTGCAGGCATTTTAACGCCACAAGATATGTACGACATCAGCAAGTGGTTAGTTGAGCCCGGCGCACCTACGGCCAACAAATACCAGGATTATTTAAACCCTTAGTCGGCGACGACTATTCATTATAGAAGACGGTAAATAGCAAGGGGCGATTAACGGTTGGTGTAAGCATTGGGGATTGAGTTTCAGAACCGAGTTTTAGAACCGAGGATCAGGCCGGGCACCACCGCTCCATAGTCCTGGGCCGTCCCGGCTTCCCTCGTCCATTTCAGAGCCTAAAGCGCTTCGCTGTCTCTTCCACTCCCTCGGCCTGGCCTCTAATATTCCTCGGTGGTACCCGGCCCGACCCTCTACCATTGTGCTAAATTTTGGCGATTTGATTCCGGTACGATTTGATCTGATTTGATACTGCGTCTGAATCTGAGTCTGATGGACGATAAATCTGTGCCATCAAATCACTGCTATCAGAGGCAATGGAGTGACGTTATTGCGGAACATAAAAGATGAGCGCTGAACGAGTGACTGAGACCGGCTGCTTTTTAAGCCGGGCTCAGACAGGAGTGAAGGGTGCCCGGAGGGCCGCCAGCTGTGGAGCAATCACGTCGCTCCGTTGCCGGGTGCCGAATTACCTAAACAGCGGCGCTCTATGCACCACTAGTCACCACTTACTTCAGTTGCGTTTTTATCGTGTTTTGAGTTTTCTTACCATAGGGCGGTTTTAGACCCACCATATCGGCAATATTCTTATTCGACTGCTTAAAAACAGACTTCGCGTGACTGAAGGTTTTGAAGCCATCAATGCCATGGTATGAACCCATGCCGCTGGGGCCAACACCCCCGAAAGGCAAATCTTCCTGTGAAATATGCATAATCACGTCATTGAGCGTAACACCACCAGACGTTGTGCGAGTTAGAGTAAATGCCTCCTCCTCCGCGTCGTGACCAAAGTAATACAAACCTAAAGGCCTCGGATTACTATTCACATAGTTAATGGCTTCACGATATTCTTTATAAGTGCGAACAGGTAACAGTGGACCAAAAATCTCCTCCTGCATAATCAACATATCATCAGTGGTGTCCAGCACCAGTGTCGGTGGGATTTTGTGGTGATCCTGATTACTGAAATCTTCATTGGCAGGATTAATAGCGATAATAGTCGCGCCTTTTTCTTTTGCATCGTCCAGATAGCGGTTCAGGCGTTGATAGTGCCGTTCGTTCACTATCGAGGTGTAATCATCATTGTCTTTAATCGTTGGGAACATCTCTGTTGCTTTCGCTTTCAATAACTCAACGAGACTATCGCGCTGTTCTTCTGCAACTAACAGATAGTCCGGCGCTAAACACACTTGTCCCGAATTCATTGTATTACCCATCATAATTCGATCGGCTGCCTGATCTAGGTTCGCGGTACGGCCTATTAATACCGGTGATTTTCCGCCCAGTTCCAATGTCACTGGTACCAAGTTTTTAGCCGCAGCGGCCATAACATGCCTGCCCACTGAAGTGGCACCCGTGAAAATCATATGATCGAAAGCCAGTGCGGAAAACGCCGCGCCTACCTCTGGCCCTCCGGTAACGACGGCCACTTCTGTTTCATCAAAAACCTCATTTAGCATTTTTTTCATAACCGCTGACGTCGCAGGTGTGTATTCTGAAGGCTTAATCATCACCCTATTACCCGCAGCCAATGCACTCGCAAGCGGACCAAATGTTAAATTAACCGGGAAATTCCAGGGACTAAGAATACCAACTACACCCAGTGGTTGATATTCAATGCGAGAACTCGCGCCAAGTAAACCCAAGGGAAACATGGTTTTGCGCTTTTCTTTCTTCATCCATTTTTTTAGATGTTTTTTAGCGTGTTTGATCGGCCCGACACTAGCGGCTATATCCGTCAATTTAGACAGGTCTTTAGAGCGATGTCCAAAGTCAGAAATCAGGGCTTCACAGAGCTCATCCTGATACTTCAGTACTTGAATTAACGCTCTGTCCAAGCGACTAATCCGTGTTTCATAAGAGACATAACCTTCATCAAGGTAGGCTTCTTTCTGAGCCCGCAGAATTTTCTGCAGCGAATCTTCTATCGTATTTTCTATGGCACTCATAATCGTTTCCTTCTCTATACTGTAACAACGCAAACAAAAGACTTATATAATAGCCCGACTTTGTCCAACAGAACACGATGGTCCTCAAATGAAAGAACTCACACCGGCTATAGACTTAACAGTCGATAACTCTATAGCAACTATCACTTTGAATATACCCGAGAGACACAATTCATTATCAGGTGACAATATTGCTTTATTTATCAGCCACCTAGACACAGTTAGTCGCTCAAATGAAGTGCGGGTTTTGATGGTGACTGGCGCAGGCCAGAAGACATTTTGTGCAGGAGCTGCGCTGGACCAACTGAGCAGCGGTCAGTTAAACGGAGACTTGTCTACTGATCTCACTGACAAAATCGCCGCTGTAGAAATTCCGACCGTTTGTATTTTCAACGGAAGCGCCTACGGTGGCGGCACCGAGATCGGACTGGCCTGTGACTTTCGAGTTGGCTTTGCTGAGATGAAACTATTCGTCCCGCCTGCTCGGATTGGACTCTGCTACCCAGTACGGGGCATCGAACGTTTTGTCCGTGTTTTGGGCATCAACGCCGCAAAACGATTGATGATAGCTAGCGAAGACTTCAGTGGCGATGAACTAATGGACCTTGGATATCTTACTCACTTAGCGGATAAGGATTCGGTCCATACAAAAGGGAGTGTTCTGGCGCAAAGAATGAGCGGTTATGCGCCCCTGGCCGTAAAAGCGATGAAATCTTTATGCAACCAGTCGGTCTACGGTATCCAGGATTTCGATAGCGCTTATCGTATTGCATCGAACTGCAATAGTTCAGCAGACTTAAAAGAGGGGTTGGCCGCCATGAAAGAAAAGAGAACACCTCATTTTCAAGGCTGCTAACAACAGCAATGGCTTACTCGCCGAGTTGATCCATAACTTCGTCAGAAATATCAGCATTGGTATAAACGTTTTGGACATCATCCAGATCTTCCAGCATGTCGATTAACCCCATTGCTTTTTCTGCACCGTCCTTATCCAGCGGAACGAGTACAGAGGACAACATCGTTACTTCAGCGTGATCAGGTGT
>CAYNZI010000181.1:0-5821 GCA_964401565.1 uncultured Spongiibacteraceae bacterium | reverse complement strand
TATGACTTATTCGCCATCGACAACTTGCTGTCGTTGACGTCGGTAATTGGTCAGCTCACCGTTGGCTAACCGCTGGCGATAGTTATTCAACTCACGCTTAACCACCGGCGCCAGAATGTACAGTCCCAGAATATTGGGTACACAGATGACAAATACTAACGCGTCGGAAAAATCTAGCACGGCGTTTAATTGAATCATGCAGCCAAGCGCAACAAAGAAGCAGAAAACAAGCTTGAATCCAATGTCTGCCAGCCGGCTTTCTCCGACCAGATAGGTCCAGCCTTTAAGTCCGTAATACGACCAAGAAATCATCGTTGAAAATGCGAATAAAATACCGGCGATCGCTATGGTATAGGGTGACCAGGAAATATTGCGTTCGAAAGCGAACGATGTCATCTCTATTCCGTTAAGCCCTTGGGAAAAATTGGGGTCGTAGTAGAACGTTGTGACAACGACTAAAGCGGTCAATGTACTGATAACAACAGTGTCGATAAAGGGCTCCAGCACAGATACGTAGCCCTCAGTAATTGGTTCATTAGTACGCACGGCTGAGTGAGCTATTGATGCGGACCCGATACCGGCCTCATTGGAAAACACCGCGCGCTGGAATCCAATAATCATGACCCCAATAGCACCACCACTCATGCCGTCACGACTGAACGCCCCGTCGATAATGGCGTTTACAGCAAAAGGAATGGCTTCGTAATTCATGCCGATGATGACCAGTGCACTTGCACAGTAAAAAACGGCCATAAATGGAACGATTTTTTCGGTTACACGTGCAATGCTTTTAATACCACCGACAATAACGGTTGCCACCAGCAGTGCCAGTAAAGAGCCAAATAACCACCCCTTGTCCGCTAGCCAACTATGATCGGTGCCTCCGGTTACATTAACAAACTGAACGAAAGCCTGGTTAGACTGGAACATGTTGCCTATTCCCATACAGCCGATGACGATACCTACCGCGTAAAATCGCCCCATGAATTTACCGAGCCCCGGCATTCCCCTTTCCGTCATTCCTTTTTCCAGATAATACATTGGGCCACCCGACATCGATCCATCGGCGTTTTCGCGGCGATACATCGTCGCCAGCGCACATTCGACAAATTTGGTCGACATGCCCAATATTCCCGCCACGATCATCCAAAAAGTCGCCCCAGGGCCGCCAATGGAAATGGCGATCGCAACACCGCCGATATTGCCGATACCTACGGTGCCGGAAACAGCCGTAGATAAGGCCTGAAAGTGGCTAACTTCACCGCGATCCGTTGGGTTGTCATAGTCACCACGAATGAGTTCCAGTGCGTGTTTAAAACCACGCAAGTTGATAAAGCCAAAATAGAACGTTGAGAATATCGCGCCGGCCACCAGCCAGAGAACAACCAATGGCAGATCTGTACCGAATAGGGGCACTTTGAAAAATATGACGGCTGAAACGGCGGCGGTTAATGGCTGTACCGCGGTATTGATTAATTCATCAATACCGCTTGAAGCTGACGCCTGGACAGAACGACACACGAACGAAATCAAAAAGATGCAGCGCGTGAGCTGTTTTATTGTTATCGTCATGCAGGTGTCCAGATTTTAGATGTTAATAAAAGCGCATGAAACTGAATGTCATTATTAAGAACAGCTGCAGACGATATAAAGAATCGATAATATACAGAAACCAAATAATATAATCTAACTGGGATAATAAATGAAAAACCGTCGGATGGTTACAACCCTTCTGTTTGTTATAGCGTCGTTGCTAAGTGCATGTGATCAGTCTGCAGGCAGTAAGCAGGCAGAGGACGCTAAAAAAGCATCAGCACAGACCGGAGCAATGAATGCCGTTGCAGCAACGACTATATTCGTTAACGCTGACATTGTTACTGTTGACGATAGTAAGCCTGCGGCACAGGCAATGGCTGTTCGTGACGGTCGTGTTCTGGCGGTAGGGTCTCGCCAAGACGTTGAGTTAGCAGCGGGAGAGGGGGCAGAAGTTAGAGATATGCAGGGCAAGACTATTGTTCCAGGGTTAATTGACGCACATGGTCACATTAGTTTGACCGCTATGAGTAAAGGTTTGCAAACGTACAACCACCACCCGCCGGCCCGATAGAAAGTATTGCTCAGTTGCAAGAAGTCTTGAAACGTTGGGATCAAACGCATCCTGATGCGACCTGGTTGATGGGATGGGGTTATGATGATTCGCTGATGGCTGAGGGCCGACATCCTTCCCGGTATGATCTGGACGCAGTTTCCACGGAAAAACCGATAATGTTGAGTCATGTTTCTGGGCACTTAATGGCATGTAATTCGAAGTGTCTGGAATTGGCAGGAATTACGGCCGAATCTGAAAATCCTCCCGGGGGTGTTTTTCAGCGTGTTGAGGGTAGTCAAACGCCAAACGGAATATTGGAAGAGAGTGCTATATATAGGATATATGCGTTGCTACCAGAGGCGTCTGAAGAGCAGCGCCTATTCATGTTGGCGCAGGCACAGGCGTATTACGCCAGACATGGCATCACCACGGTACAAGACGGAGCTTCTCAATTAAGCCATATCGGTGATTTACAAAAAACAGCGGCTAACAAAAAATTGTATCTGGACGTTGTTGGCTTCCGTCTTCTGTCGAAGGGAGAATCAATAGGCGAAGCATTTTCAGTTTCCAGCGACTATCAAGATCACTATCGCGTTGGTGGTATCAAATTAGTATTGGATGGATCGCCTCAGGGGAAAACGGCTTGGTTAACTGAACCGTACGCCCATCCTCCTCACGGCCAAGGTAAAGGCTACAAGGGTTATCCTCGACTTGATGACGCGGAAGTAAACGGCTTCGTCAGTGAATCATTTTCTCGTGGGATTCCAGTGCTGGCCCATGCTAATGGTGATGCAGCTGCCGACCAGCTAGTCAATGCAGTAACACTGGCAAACGAAGCGTTAGGTGCTGCCGACCGGCGTCCGGTTATGATACATGCACAAACTGTGCGGGAAGACCAAATCGACAAAATGCAGGTGCAGGGTATTGTGCCATCCTATTTCGTTTCACATACATTTTACTGGGGTGATTGGCATCGGGATTCTGTATTCGGCGAAGAGCGTGCGTCGCGAATTAGCCCGCTTCAATCAACGGTAAAACGCAACATGCGGTATACCACCCACAATGATACCCCCATCGTTCCGCCAGATATGATGCGTTTGTTGTGGTCTGGTGTGAATCGAGTCACCCGAAGTGGTGAAGTGTTGGGTGCCGACCAGCGAGTTACACCTCTGGAAATGCTTAAGTCAATGACGATTAATGCGGCCTACCAGTTTTTTGAAGAAAACAACAAAGGTTCTATTGAGGTCGGTAAATTGGCGGACTTGACGGTTCTTTCCGATAATCCGTTGAAAGTTGATACGATGGCGATCAAGGATATTCAGATAGAAGAAACGATCAAAGAGGGTGAAACAGTCTATCGCCGGTAAACTGTCGGTGAGCTTGTTGCTGGCTACACCATAGTTTTGATCTATCGCAGCCATAGTTATTTAATGAGCCGGGTATATTGACAATGATGGTGGTCAGTTATTGAATGGGGGACAGAGTGGTAGTGATGACAGGAACGTATGTCGGATGCCAGTCTTTCTCGTCTAACATTGAAGGAGAACATTATGTCTTTGAAAGGTACTAAAACAGAACAGAATCTGAAAGATGCTTTTGCTGGTGAGTCACAGGCTAATCGCCGTTATCTCTACTTCGCCAACATGGCAGATATTGAAGGTGCTCCTGAAGTAGCTAATGTCTTTCGTAACACGGCGGAAGGCGAGACAGGTCATGCCCATGGTCATATGGATCACCTGATAGCCGGTGGTTGTGGTGAGCCTGGTACGGGTATGCCAGCTGGCGATTCAGGTGAGGCGCTTGAAGCGGCTATAGCCGGCGAAACGCATGAATATACCGATATGTACCCTGGTATGGCTAAAGCGGCTCGTGAAGAAGGTTTCGATGAAATAGCCGATTGGTTTGAAACATTGGGCAAGGCAGAGCGCAGTCACGCTAACAAGTTCACCAAAACATTGGAAGCGTATAAAGCCGAAGCCTGATCATTAGCGTCAATCGTTATAGATCAGCCAGTACCGGACCTGTGCCGGTACTGAGTCATTACATCTATCGTTAACAGTTAAACGCGAACAGTTAGTAGCAAATAGGTAGCAGTCTATGTCGAATCCACCACGTGAGGGTAACCTTGAAGCACCTATCCGCCATGCTGTCGATTGGAAAAGCCCCGATTATTACGACGAAAACGCCGTTGTTGCTGAAATGGAGCGGGTTTTTGATGTTTGTCACGGCTGTCGTCGCTGTGTCAGTTTGTGTCAGTCCTTTCCCACGCTTTTTGATCTTATTGATGAAAGTGAGACCATGGAAGTTGATGGTGTTGATAAGGCTGATTACAAGAAAGTGGTCGACGAGTGTTATCTTTGCGACATGTGTTATATGGCGAAATGCCCCTATGTGCCGCCTCACCCGTGGGACTTGGATTTCCCGCATTTGATGTTGAGGGCCAAGGCGATAGAGCATAAAAAAACGGGTGGTACTCTCGCGAGTAAATTTTTATCCAGCACAGATGTTACCGGCAAGCTTGCGGGTATCCCGCTTGTTACTGAAATTGTCAATGCGGTTAACACATGGGAGCCGACACGGGCGATAACTGAGAAGCTGCTAGGTATTGAAAAAGAAGCTTGGCTGCCACCGTTTGCCACCAAAACTTTCCGGAAAATTGCTAAACCCAATGAGACCTTAGACGTTATTGATGGTAAAAAAACGCCGGGTAAGGTCGCCATTTTTTCTACTTGCTACGTCAACTACAACGAGCCGGGCATTGGCAAGGATTTTGTAGCTATACTCGAGCACAGTGGCATTCCGTGGACAATTGCAGAGCGCGAAGTTTGCTGTGGTATGCCGAAGCTGGAGCTGGGAGATCTGGAGGGCGTCGAGCGGTTAATGCAGGCCAACATTCCCAATCTCCTGACGCTGGCAGATCAAGGTTATGCGATCATAGCACTGGTGTCGAGTTGCACCCTGATGTTCAAACAGGAATTACCTTTGCTTTTCGCTGATGACGAGCGTGTACAACGTGTTGCTGATGCGGTGTGGGATCCTTTCAATTACCTGGTATCACGACAAAAAGATGGGTTATTAAAGGACGATTTCAAACAGGATTTGGGTACGATTGCGTATCACATTCCCTGTCACGGGCGGGTGCAAAATATCGGCCGCAAGACGGAGCAATTTTTAAAGCAATTGCCCGGGACCGAGATTAAAACAACTGAACGTTGTAGCGGTCATGCTGGCACTTATGGGGTGAAAAAAGAATTTTATACTCATGCCATGAAAATTGGTAAGCCGGTGTTCCGACAAATGAAACAGGTAGAACCAGATTACATTGCCAGTGATTGTCCGCTCGGCGGCCATCACATTGCCCAGGGCATCCAAATTTACCACGACTCAACACCAGAGCTGGTTCATCCTATTAGTTTGGTTCGAAAAGCGTATGGAATATGACATGAAAAAGATTGATCAAGATTCGTTAATGACGCTTGAAGCGTACGCGAAAGCACGGCCTGAATTTCGCAAAAAAGCGATGGCGCACAAAGCTCGACGCAAAGTATTTGTCGGTGATCATGTAATGTTGCAATTTGAGGACGAAATCACTGTTCGGTATCAAATTCAAGAAATGCTGCGTATTGAGAAAACCTTCGAAGAGGAGGGTATTCAGGATGAACTGGACGCGTACACCCCGTTGTTGCCCGATGGCAGTAATTGGAAAGCAACTCAGGCGATTGAATATGCGGA
>CAYNZI010000180.1:0-5824 GCA_964401565.1 uncultured Spongiibacteraceae bacterium | reverse complement strand
CGCTAAAGTCGGGACGTCCGAAACTTTCTTTCATTAGTGCGGTGGCGTCGTCGAGTGACTCATCGAGGTCTTTCATGAGTGACTGGTAGACTTGTTTTTTCATGATCGCCAGCGACGTTGGGGAGCAAGATTCAGCCATAGTTTGAATGTATTTTTTGGTGTGTTCAATCAGGTCTTCGTCTTTAACTATGCGGTTAATAAGCCCCATGCGCTCTGCTTCTTCTGCTCGAATTTTTCGGCTTGATAACAGTATATCCATGGTGTGAGCTGTGCCCACGAGCCGGGGTAGAAGCCAGCTCATACCCCATTCGGCAATTAATCCACGATGGGCAAAAGCACTCATAAACATCGCGTTTTCTGAACCAAAACGCATATCGCAAAAACAGGCGATGGGTACGGCCATGCCAGCAGTGGCACCGTTTATCGCGGCAATGACGGGTTTGCGAATCGATGAAATATAGGAATATGTCTGGCGATAAGATGGGCCGAAATCGGGGTCGCCGGGACCGGCTGTTTCCTGTGAAGGTTCTGACTCACCACTGTCAATTTTTCCCTTCGATGAAATGGATTGCAAGTTGCCCATGTCCGCGCCGGCACAGAAGGCTCGCCCTGCCCCCGTGATAATGATGCCAACCACGCGCTCGTCAGATTCAGCAGCGGCCAGCGCATGGCGGACTTCTTTGCCCATGTTGCCAGTCCATGCATTGAGTTTATCGGGTCGGTTTAGCGTAATGACGGCTGAGGGTTCATCGACTTCATAGAGTATATCTTGATACATGGGTTCTGCCCTGTTGTTATTTAGTGAATCTTCAATCATGTCAGTTTAGTAGAATGCAGGTCTACGGGTCTAACCCGTCACCGGTGAAATTTTATTCATGTTCCGCAAGGGAAAATACCACAATGGCAGCTCCCTTAGCCTTGCCAGAGGGGGGTGTTTCCCATCCTTCCTTTGCGGCGTAAGCCTTAGACATATTCGACCAGTCCCGGACGTGGTTATTTGTTTGACCAACAACCAAAGCAATATACTGAGTGCCGTTTACTGCGTAGGTGACAATGCCGGTGCTGGGGTTATCGTCTAGCTCAGTTTGCCACAATAGTTTCCCGTTTGCTTCGTCAAATACTTTTAGTGAGGGATCCATGTCGCCAGAAAATACCAAGCCACCACCAGTTGCTAGCAGAGAGCTCACGAGAGGCATTTTTTGTCGATGGTTCCAGGCTAGTTTCTTGCTGTCGAGATCGATAGCCTGTAACCGTCCCATTTTCCCGTCGGTACTGTCGGGGTGAATTTTGGGTAAAATATTAATACCGGTAAAAAGTAGGGGGCCGCCTTTCTCGTTTGCTTCAAAGCAACCTTCAGTAAGAGGAACAAAGAGCCGTTTGGTTGTTGGGTTGTATCCTGATGGGGGCCAGCTGCGAGCGCCAACAGCCGAGGGGCAAATAGAGTAGGTGTCGCCGTTTCTGGGATAGGCTGCCGGGTTATGTGTTTTCTCTCCGGTTTTCGGGTCGATTTTTGATATGACATTTTGTAAACCACTATCTATGGAAAATAAATATTCTCCCGTTGCGGCATCCAGCGCATCGAGGATTGCCGCTTTGCCAATATTCACAACCACCTTGCGAGGGCGTCCTTCAATGTCTAGTTCAATAATTTGGCGCTCGAATGCCCAATCCAAATCCCATTGATCATTGGCTTCGTGCTGGTAATACCAAACCAGTTCTCCGGTATCGGGATTGATGGCCAGGGTGGAATTGGTATATAACGCGTCGTTGCTAACACCGGCCTTGTTGATGGAATCTCTCATGGGCTGGGTATCGTATGTCGGTGCGACGCCAAAATAGACCAGATTTAATTCGGCGTCGTAACTGCCTGGCATCCAAACAGAACCGCCACTGCGTTTGTCGAGTGGCAAATCGTTCCAGCTGTTGCCACCGTGCTCTCCCGGTCTTGCCAGTGTATGAAAGCGCCAGGCTTCTTTGCCGCTATTTACATCGAGCGCAAAGATGAAACTGCCTCGAGGCACAATACTGGCAACAACACCTTGAATGATTTTGTCGCCCGCGATAATCGGCGCAGTTCTCAGGTCGTAGCGTTGATAGTCTTCGCTGAGTTGCACGTCGCTGGTTGCCACTGATGAGTTCCACAATACCTCCCCCGTTTTAGCATCTAACGCCAACATCCGCATGTCGGAGGTGGGCACAATGACTTTATTGCCGTGGAGGGCGATGCCCATTTTGCGACTGGATTCCATGGTTGGTTGGTGTTGATGTCGCCATAATATACTTCCGTTAGTTGCGTCTATGGCCAGTACAGTGTCGGGAAAGGTATAGAAAAACATAACGCCGTCATGGATTAGCGGCGTAGGCATATTGTTGCCGGGGGGAAGTGGTAATCGCCAGCTAGATGTCAGTTGCGCGACATTGGCTTTGTTGATTTGAGCGAGCGGGCTATAGCCTTTACTGTCGTTAGTGCGGTGCCAGCTCAGCCAATCCTTTGGCGGTGGGTTGTTTAGCATTTCATTGGTAACAGGTGTTAGCCCGTCGAGTAGGGCTGACTTGCCTATTGTTTCGAGTACGGTTGCGATTTGAGCCGAGTTTTCGCTACCGCTTGGCATTGCGAGTTTGGATTGGCTGGATTTGTCGCTGGGGAATGCTAAATCTCCGGATTCGACATCTGCAGATTGCAGCATATAGGCGAAGATATTGGTGTAGGTTTCGCTGCTTAAACTGTTCGGTTTCAGTGGCGGCATTCGTGTTATATGGGTCATCACCAAACTCGCCGATTTGCCGCCCCACTTAATGAGGAAGTTAGCACCGCCGATGGCAGGGACAACACCCATGCCTTGAAGATTGACGGCGTGGCACGAGGCGCAATGCTGTTGGTATTCAATTTCCCCTGCATTTGCCTGCGCTGGGGTAAATTGAACAACAGGCAAGGTGCTTGGCTCTGTTGACGCAAGTAACGTCCATGATCCAAAAACAAGCGCTAAACTCGTCAATGATACCCGCTTAATCCATTTCTTAGGAATGCTGAGGAAAAACATTTTTTATCTCCTGTTTTGAGCGCTCAAAGGCAATTGATCGCCAGGGCTCAGTAAGCTTTAACGTGTCTTTTAGCGACAATATGAAAGCGCCACAGATTAAATATCATTGAAAATTGTGCGCCGATAGAAAAGCCAAGCCACAATCCGGTTATTCCCATTTCCTTGGGGAACGCCAGATAGTAGGCCAATGGAAAGCCAATGACCCAGGTTGTACACAAACCTACAATAAGAGGTAACCACACAATGCCGAGAGTTCTCTGTCCGGTAACAGAAACCATATTGACGCTATTGAAGGCGAAAAAGCTACCAAAAACTAAGAGTGCTCCAATGGTGAGCTCAGTAACTTCGGCATCTGATGTGAAAATGGAGATCAGTCCGGCCGCATTGGCAAACACTAAAATTCCCAGGCTGGCACATAAAACAAAGGCACAGCCAACGCCAATAGCACCAGCCGTCCACTGCCCGTGTTTGTCGCCCTTGCCAACCGCGTTGCCAACTCTAACGCTGGTAGCGGCCGCTACGCCAATACCACCCATCATAAAAAAGCTGGCAACATTGACGACGATCTGAAAGGCGGCGAGTGATGATTTCCCCATAAACCCGGCCATCGCTGCCTCCGCTATAAAAGCCATCATTTCAAGTGCATTGGCTACTGATAGAGGTATCCCTATGCGGCGAATTTTCTTTCCCATAGCGGCGAGTTCGTCTTTCGCGATTTTCCCCAGGTTTACTAGGCCGTACGTGGCGCGGTCGTCCATTTTAAAAAACACATAGAGAAACAGCGCCGAAGAAAGCCAGCGTGCGGCAGACGAGCCGTACATGGCCCCTTCAGCTCCCATAGGGTCAAATCCGAGATTGCCGTAGACCAGTACCCAATTGAAACCTACATTCACAATATTGGCGAGAAACATCATATACATCGCGATGTTGGGTCGCTTAATCCCTTCCATCACTGCACCGGTTGCGGCGGAGACCATGATGGCGGGCATCCCCCAAGCAAATGCGATCATGACTTTGCCGGCTCCTGCAGAAATATCCGGCTGCTGCCCACTTAGTAGTAGTACGTCGCCACCGAAGTAGCTTAGCCCCAGGCAAATAACACTGAAAATAAGTCCGTGTTTCATTGCTGAAACCCAGATAATGCCCACTTCCTTGCGGCGACCGGCGCCATTGGCTTGAGCGGTCAATATGCCTGCGCCCATCAACAGCCCCATTCCCAACATAAGTAACCAGTAGCTGGGTGGGAGGCCAATGCCGAGATAGGCCAGTTCTGCAGCGGCAACGTGGCCGACCATCGCACTGTCGACGACTTGCAATGCCATTACGCCAATGCGCGACATAAAAACCGGAGCGGCGAGTTGAAGTGTGTCCTTGATTTGTTCGGGAATGGGTTCGTGCTTGATGGTTTGAATCGTTGCCGAACTCATGGCTGAAAAGTCATCCGTCTATGGACATGAGTCGGCGGGTTGAGAAGCTCAACCCGAATGATGTGAGCGATATTAAAATTCAATAATAGCTCTTCCGTTAATAGAACCGTTGGCTAGTCGAGTGGTGGCTTCGTTGATGTCGTCAATGGAATACCGCTCTGTCACTAGCGCGTTCAGGTCGAGATCCCCCGATCTGTGCCAGTCGACATATTTTGGGAAGTCGCGTGACGGTGTGCATGAGCCTGCAAAACTGCCGATGAATTTTTTCTCGTTGATCAACATGTCTATAGCATTCAATTCAACGCTGGTGTGCGGAACACCAACCAAAACGGCTGTGCCACCATTGTCGACTCCGAAATGGCCACCACGCACAGCTTGCGCGATGGTTTCCATGGTTTCTTTAACACCAATACAATCAAATACGAAATCAGCGCCGCTGATATCTGAGCCCATAAAGTCTCGCTTGCCAGGGTGCTGGGTTAGCGACTTGATGACTTCTACGGCGTTTTCTTCTTTGCCGTTGATGGTATGTGTAGCGCCAAACTGGCGTGCTAGTGCTAGCTTATCAGCGTCCAGGTCTACTGCAATAATGGGATGGGCGCCCAGTTTTTTTGCGGCAACAATCGCCGACATACCAACGCCGCCAACGCCAAAAACAGCGACACTGTCTCCGGCTTTGACGCCGGCAGTATTTTCGACAGCGCCGGCACCGGTAATAATGGCACAGCCGATGATTGAGGTAACTTGAGTATCGATGTCGCTTTTTACCTTAACGACATATTGCTCGTCGGCGATGGTATGTGTCGCCCAGGTGAAAACGGCTTGCGATACGGCTATGCTGCCATCAGCTGTTTTCAGCGTGGCAGATTCTGGTGCGCGCGGTGTGTTGGCGGCATCTTTGGGAACCCATGTCACTAGAACAGTATCGCCTTCACTGAGCCCCTCAACAGCAGACCCTATTTGCAACACCACTCCTGTTGATTCGTGGCCTAATACCAGTGAGAAATCTCGTTCTTCACCGCGCATCTGGTGCAGCTGGCTGTGACAAATACCGGAGGCAAATTGTTTTACCACATTTTTGGCAATGAAAGTGCGGATGTACATCTATATGCTTTGTTTCTTCGCAGCTATCGGCACATAAAGCATATTTTATTGAAGCTGAACCATCATTAATTTCGTGAATTATTCCTTTTTGTTCAAAGGTTTTAAGTGTTCTGAAAATAGTAACCCGATCGCTCCAGCTAAGAATATTTTCAATATCTGATAAAGAAAGTGCATGCGAATTTTGCTGAAAAATATCTAAAACCAATTTGCGAACGGCAGTTACTTTTAATTTTTTACCTTTAAATATTGTAT
>CAYNZI010000179.1:0-5830 GCA_964401565.1 uncultured Spongiibacteraceae bacterium | reverse complement strand
AGCCTGGGCTGCAGGTAAGTTTGATGACGAACTGGTACCTGTATCGGTACCCCAGCGGAAAGGGGATCCGATCATTTTTGACAGGGATGAAGGCTTTAGGAGTGATGCCACTATGGAATCTATGGCCAGACTCAAACCCCTCACTGAAGGTGGTATCGTCACTGCTGGTAATGCCTCTCAACAGAATGATGCCGCCGCTGCTTGTTTGGTTGTTGCGGAGGATAAGTTGGCAGAGCTCAATCTGGAGCCAATGGGTTATTTGGTAGGTTGGGCTGCTTCGGGCTGCCACCCTGCGACGATGGGTATAGGGCCGGTTCCCGCGGTGGAGAAATTGATGCAGAGGACGGGTATCACGTGGAAAGATATCGATCTTGTCGAGCTGAACGAAGCCTTTGCATGTCAGGTTCTCTCCGTTCTTAAGGGTTGGGATTGGCACGAGAGCGATAAGCTTAATGTTAATGGCTCGGGGATTTCATTGGGGCATCCTATAGGGGCAACGGGTGGTCGTATTCTGGCAAGCATGCTTCATGAATTACATCGCCGGCAAGGTAAGTATGCGCTTGAAACCATGTGTATTGGAGGCGGGCAGGGAATCGCAGCGCTGTTTGAGCGGGCCTGATAAGCTATTCCAAAATGGGATGGTATCCGTTACCCCATTCATCGACATGTTTGTTTTTTAACCCTATAAGTTTGGAGATATTCAGCGTGAAATTTGAAGAAGTCGTTCGTGGGCGTCGTAGTATCCGTGGCTATAAGCCCGACCCTGTGCCACAAAAAGTGATGGAAGAAGTGATAGAGCTGGCGACTCGAGCCCCCTCATCTATGAATACCCAGCCCTGGCATTTTTATGTCCTCACTGGCGAGCCGCTCAATCGGGTAAGGGAAGAGAATACAGAGCGCATGCTTGCAGGTATTAAACCTTCACGTGAAATTCGGTCGCATGGAAATTACGAAGGAGAGCATCGACAGCGCCAGATTGATATCGCCATTCAGTTGTTCCAGGCAATGGGCATTGAACGCGATGATGCCGAGCGTCGTCAGGATTGGATATTGCGTGGTTTTCGTCAATTCGATGCGCCGTTGTCGGTCGTTGTTACATACGACAAAAACCTGGAAGGCGGTGATATTGCCCAATTTGATTGCGGCGCGGTAGTCACGGGTCTAGTGCAAGCTGCCTGGTCAAAAGGACTTGGAGCCGTGGTTAATAGTCAGGGAATTATGCAGTCGCCTGTTGTCAGGGAGCATGCTCAAATTCCCGACGACCAGGTGATTATGATATGTGTTGCTATGGGTTACCCCGATGATGATTTCCCGGCCAATGCGGTGGTATCAACACGGCGCCCGGTAGCTGAGGTCGCGTCTTTCGTTGGCTTTGAGTGAGCGTAGTGATGCATAATTTTGAAAATCCCTATAGTCTCTCCTTATTAATCTCTCATTAGCAAGGTCCTTCATATGAACATAGCAGTTGTCACAGGAACCAGTACCGGTATTGGATTTGAAACCAGTCTGCATTTAGCGCGAAATGGCTATTATGTTTTTGCTGGCATGCGAAATACCAAAAAAGCACAGCCGCTAATTGACGCAGCAGCTGCAGAGTCGCTGTCTGTCGAAGTGATAGAAATGGACGTAACGAACGGGAGTTCACTGGATACGGCGTTCGACATCATCAATGCAAAAGGCGCGGTGTCGCTACTAGTAAACAACGCGGGTATTGGCGGCGCCTCCCCTTTGGAGTTAACACCGGAGAACGAACATCGGCAAATATTTGAAACAAATTACTTCGGCACCATCGCCTGCATTCAAAAAGTCTTACCGACCATGCGTGAGCAAGGTAAGGGTGACATCGTCAACATTTCTTCGATTGTAGGTGTTCTGGCAACACCTAATCAGATTGCTTATTCAGCGTCCAAGTGGGCCGTCGAAGGAGCGACGGAAGCTCTTGCTCACGAAGTCTATCGTTTTGGCGTGCGTGTTTTTTGTGTAGAGCCGGGCGTTGTAGCGACCAAGATTTTCGATAATTCAGCGGACATGACGCGATACGATAAAACGTCGCCGTACCAGCCAATCATGAGGCGCAATGGAAAATTGTACAGTGCCGGTTTCAAAGCACCAGCATCGCCGCAGCAGGTAGCGGCGACCATTCTGACGGCGGTCACCCAGAAAGACTATCAGTTTCGCTGGCCTGTTGGCGTCGATGCTGACGGTATTTGTGGTGGGCGGCCTAAAATTACCGCAGAAGAATGGATTAAGATGGGTGATGAAATAAGCGATAGCGAATACGATAGCCGGTTCGAAGAACATTTCAATATTAAGCTATAGCTATCTGTAGTTTGGGTGAATACGCTACCACAGGTGTGGCCCATTCAATGCCGATCGATAAGCTCGACTCGAAGAAGTGTCGCAGCACTTCTAGCGAGTCCGGGTGCAGGCAAATCCCTCTGATATTATTGACTTCCTCACATATTTTTATAGGACGATTTCGGTGAAAATAATAAAAAAACAAATATGCGGTAAGCGTCTTGCTAGTATCCTCATCGTGTTAAGTTATAGCTTGTTTTCTTTAACGGCTATGGCCGCAGCACCAATGGTTACTGATGCTCTCTATAGCACTTATTTTGGCGGCGACATCATCACTATGGAAAAATCCCAGCCAAATGCCGGGGCTGTTGTTACGAGTAAAGACGGGAAAATAGTTTTTGTAGGGGACAAGGCTGATGCGGATCAACACTTTCCTCATTCAAATCAATTTAACTTAGACGGCAAAACACTGATGCCGGGTTTTATTGAACAGCATTTGCATCCAATATTGGCGGCGTTAACATTAAGTATCCCGGTCATTGCACCTGAGCAATGGACGCTTCCGGGAAAAGTATGGCCGGCGGTTCTTGGTAACAAAGATTACATTAGTGCGCTGACAGATGCTGAAGAAGCAATGATTTCCGAAAGTCAAAACGGGAAGAGTGACATTCTGTGGACGTGGGGTTACAACAGTTATTTTCATGGCGAAATAAGTAGAGAGATACTTGATAGTATATCCGCAACGCGCCCGATTGCTGTTTGGCATCGGTCGGCTCATGAATTTTATCTCAATTCAGCAATGATTGAGCGCTTGCAAATTACCCAGCAAGACATAGCTAAAGCAGGATCTTCAGTAGCGCAGCAAATAGATCTGAGCAGAGGTCATTTTTACGAAAGCGGGTCGATGGTTTATTTACTGCCCAAACTCTTTGAGCATCTCGCTACCGCAGAGCGAATGGTCTTTGGTTTGAAGCAAATGGTTGAGCTATTGCACATGCGGGGGATCACCGCCTACAACGAGCCCGGCGCTTACATTCCTCCCAATGCGATTTCACTCTACACCGCCATTCTTGGCGCCGATTCAACGCCGATGTATTCATTTTTTATTCCGGAAAGCAAGCTGCCTTACTATCGATCAGGAAAAGAAGGCGTTGCAGCGGAGGTTGAAAAGCTGGCCAAAACTTTTCCAAAAACTGGAAAGGTTCGGTTTTTTGACAAGCAAGTGAAAATTCTGATGGACGGTGCAATCATTTCTCAGCTGATGCAAATGAAAGATGGCTATATCGATGGTCATCACGGCGAGTGGATTCAGAATCCGCAGGAAGTCGACGCGATCACCAAAATTTTTTGGGAGAAAGGCTATCAAATTCATGTTCATGTCAATGGTGATTTGGGCGTAGAAGAAATTATTAAAATTCTCAAAAAGCGACAGCAAGAATTCCCCAGAGAAGATCATCGCTTCACCTTGGTTCATTTTGCCAATTCCACCGATGAACAAATTCGCGAGCTGAAAGAGCTCGGAGCAATTATTAGTGTGAACCCCTATTACGTTACCGGCTTCGGTGAAAAATTTGGCGAGCTGGGGTTGGGTGAGGAACGTGCTCACGCGATGGTTAGACTTGCGACAATAGAAGCAGAAAAAATACCTGTCTCTCTGCATTCCGATTTACCCATGGCTCCAGCCGACCCTCTCTTTCTCGCATGGAGTGCTGCAACCAGGCGCACCAACAGCGGGAAAATATTACGTGCTGATTTGGCTTTATCGAGAGATGCAGCCTTAAGGGCCATCACTATCGACGCGGCCTACTCTTGGCGAATGGAAGAGTCTTTGGGCAGTATAAAAACCGGTAAAATTGCTAACTTTACAATTTTGGAACAAAACCCTTATAAAGTAGACTTAGATAAACTAAAAGATATTTCTGTTTATGGGACTATCTTTGAAGGAACTTTATTTCCGGTTGAACATTGAGGTCAATAGAGGACCTTTTATTCGTCCGTCGGTATTTCTGCGTCAATATTGTGATTGTCGGACTTCTGGGCCAATTTTTTGGTCAATCTGTTGTTTGTCGCTATTGTTAAGGCGAGCGAATATTTTTTAGAGGTAGAAAAATTATGATTAAAAAGGAATTCATTAACCCTCATCCTATGGGTTTTACCAATACGGTTGTTTGCAGTAACAATGGCACCAAGACAATCTTTGTCTCCGGGCAGGTTGGTTATGCTGATGGACGGGTGGGCGATACGTTTGAGGAACAGGCGGTAATTGCCTACACGAACTTGATCAATGAGCTGGAATCTGCAGGCGCCAGCGCTGGCGATGTCGTCAAGCTGAATACTTATGTCGTAGACCTAGATAGAGATAAGAGCAAAGCCATCAGGAAAGCAAAAGATCAATACTTCACTCTGGAGAATCAACCTGCTTCTACCATGGTGGGCGTCAGCGCACTAGTGATGAAAGAGCTGCTGATCGAAGTTGAGGCTACCGCAGTAATGGCGGAATAAAATCACAGCCCCCGTTTAGAGGAAAAACATGAAAGCCGGAATTAATAAGAAAAAACCGGCATTCATTAAACCAAATATTCACGACCCCGACCAGTGACTTCCGCTGAGGCGGGGACTTAATTTCTTAACTGAACATAGGCGTGAACAGGTTTTTCTCTTCCCCGGTGGTGACGGTACCCGGCATGCCCAAGACTTCCCGGTCCATCATTTGTTTCAACGTTTGCTCATCATCGGGTGTTTCGGCAATGAAACGGGTACCGTCCTCAAGCAACCCAATCACCAGTGCGCGCTCAACGCCTTTGCGACCATGAATGACCGTATAGGTTTCTATGGTGGCATTACCATTGGGTGATTTTGTGAAAGGAGGGTGTGCTTCATCGACGATAGCCTGCTGATAGTCGGCGGGTTTCTTACGCTGCCAATTACCTTCAAGAGGTGTTGTGGAATAGATGCCTATTGAGTGCTTGGTGATGAACCATCCATTGGCATTGAGCAGCCCAAATTTACCCGGATTTCTGCGCAATACATCCATCATGGTCGCAATAGAGTGCATGACATAGTTGTTACCGGGTCCGCCAAAATAGGGCAGGCCGCCAGTTACGGTGAGACCGCGTGCATCATCATGGGCGATGCCCAATTCGTCACAGGCAATTTGTACCGCTGACGGAAAGCAGCTGTATATATCCAAATAATCCATCTCTCCGATGGTTTTCCCCGCCATTGCAAAAGCGTGTTCGCCCATGGTTCGGACAGCAGGCGATGAATGGTAATTTACGCGCTCACTGACATTCCATATATCGTTGGCATCGGCGCAACCATGCAGAAAAACCATGCGATCTTCACTGATACCCAATTCGCGAGCTTTTGCCAGTGACGTCATAATAAGCGCCGCCCCCATGTTTACTTGAATAACCGAATTTAAATATTTGGTGTATGGGAATCCGACATAGCGATTGTTGTCGCTGACCGTTGTGATTTCTTCCGAACTTCGTTCAGTCGGGAACCAGGATAGAGGGTTTTTCGCCGCTAC
>CAYNZI010000178.1:0-5849 GCA_964401565.1 uncultured Spongiibacteraceae bacterium | reverse complement strand
GGCGATTATTTTGGTGAGCTGGCGTTACTTGACGATGACAGGCGGTCCGCTTCAGTCCGGACGATGGAAAAAGCCAGTTTTTTGATTATCTATAAAGAAGACTTCAACAAAGTACTTTTGCAGCAGGCGAATATTGCGGCAACTTTGATTCGCAACCTTACCCGCCGGGTGCGGAAACTGACGCAAGATGTTAAGGCTCTGGCATTGCAAGATGTCTATGGAAGGGTGACTACGGTGTTAACCACACTGGCTGATGCCAGAGAAGATGGCACTTCGATTATTCCTGAAAAACTAACCCAGCAAGATATTGCTGACCGGGTTGGTGCTTCGCGCGAAATGGTGGCTCGTATACTAAAAGATTTAACCATTGGGGAATATATCGCCTTTGAAGGGCGCAGTATTGTTCTCAATGGCAAGCTGCCAGAGAATTATTAGTCTGTCTCTTTGATTTACAGTGATTATAATCCCATCGTCGCGCTTCGGCTTAAGGCAACCAAGGCGATATAGCCAAAACTGAGTATCGCCAAACCAAAGGCGATGACTCGCTGAGTTTTGGTTTTCGCAAATCGCATCACGATCATACCCATACCGATATAGATAAGAAGCGCGGCAATCTTAGCCGATAGCCAATTTGTGGCAATCGGCAATTGCTGGCTTTCTGTAGCCAGGTATACGGCGCAGGCTAGTAGTATGGTGTCGTTAATATGTGGGAATACCTTCAGCCAGCGGGCGGGACAGTATTCGCTGTCGCGTAACTTCATTGATCCACGATAAATGAAGCAGCAGATCGTCACGACAGCTGTCGACATATGAATCGTTTTTATCAGTTGATACAGTTCCACATCCATGGCTTAGGTCACGTCTTGATCGATACCGGTCACGGTACTTTTAATAGCGCCCGTTGCCAGCTTGCTGTGAATCGTGTGACCTACAGCTGTCGTTGCAGCATCAGTTATGACTTGTCCCTTACTATCGGTAACAATTGCGTAACCTCGCTCCAGCGTGGCCAATGGACTGACGGCATCAAGTAGGTGCATGGTGTTATTGAGTTTTTGTCGATAGTGCGTCATCTGCTTACCGACTTGTTGTTCCAGTCGTCGATACAGGTTTTGGTAGCGTAGTGTCAGTTGGCGAGTAAGGTGAGCAGGTGTTTGTTGTTGCAATCGAGCCTTGATCAGCTCTACGCCCAATTGTTCTTGCTGAAAGCGGTTGCGCCAGCTGTTTTTAAGTCTCAACTCCAGTTCATCCAGTCGTTGATTGTGTTCTTGAAGGCGACTGCCCGGATGGCGTAGTCTGGATTGTTGCCAGTGCAGCTGTTGAGTCGATGATTCCAGTCGCTGTCGCATTCGTCGAGTTAGTGTTTGTTCGTAGCCCACAAAATTGGCTAGTATTTCTTGTGAATCAGGACTAAGTAGCTCTGCGCCGGCAGAGGGGGTGGGGGCGCGACAATCGGCGACAAAATCGGCAATGGTAACGTCCACCTCGTGGCCGACGGCGCTGACAACAGGAAGGTTACTTTGGTAAATGGCTCTAGCAACGACTTCTTCATTGAAGGACCACAGGTCTTCGAGTGAGCCGCCCCCTCGAGAGGCAAGAATGACATCGATAGTGAGTGATCCGTCAGCCGCAAGCTGGTTGGCCAAATTGATAGCCCTTGCGATTTCAGTAGCAGCCCCTCGGCCCTGCACAGCGGTTGGGAAGATGGTCACTGGAATACCGGGAAAGCGTCGGCCCAATACCGTCAATATGTCGTGGATGGCGGCCCCAGTAGGGGAGGTCACAATGGCTATATGTCGAGGTAATGTCGGCAGGGTTTGCTTATGCTGTTGATCAAATAGTCCTTCCTGGTGCAACCTGGCTTTGAGTTGTTCAAATTTCCTGGCTAGTTCGCCATCTCCTGCGAGTTCCATGTGCTCAACAATGAGTTGATAGTCCCCTCGCGCTTCGTACAGGCTGAGTTTTGCCCGGGCGATGACTTGCTGGCCGCCATCGGCTTGAAATTGAAGTCTGGCGTTGCTATTTCGGAACATGGCGCAGCGCACTTGGGCATTGCTGTCTTTAAGGGAGAAATACCAATGTCCAGAAGAGGGGCGAGACAAATTAGAAATTTCGCCAACAATCCATACCGATGGGAAATTACTTTCCAGCAAGCGCTTTGCTTGTCGGTTGAGTTGACTGATGGTTAATGTGTCACGTTTAGGTGATTGAGCGTCGGTGTTTGTTTGCATCAGCCTATTGTAGCGCAGCTTTGGGTCTTGCATACAGCTGCACACGTTATCAATACCGGTGACCTTATTGGACGAAATTGAAACTAGTGATTTACGGGTAAACAACATTCGATTAAAATGTCCGGTTTTAAGTCCCGCATGGTTTAACGTTTGACACGGCGTGACTTGGGGTCCACTGGCTACACTTGTCTGCTCTGGTTTATTTTGCTCTCTGATTTTTAGTCGGGGCGGACGGTCTTTAACAGGAAATTGATAATGTTGCGAATTGCCGAAGAAGCCCTCACTTTTGATGATGTTCTCCTCTTGCCCGGTTACTCCGAAATAACCGCCAAGGATGTGTCGTTGAAAACCCAGTTCACCAAAGGTATCCAGTTGAACATCCCGCTGGTATCGGCTGCAATGGATACAGTCACTGAATGGCGTTTAGCGGTTGCTATCGCGCAGGAAGGCGGCATAGGCATTATCCATAAAAGCATGAGTATTGATCAGCAAGCCTATCAGGTTCGAGCGGTCAAAAAGCACGAAAGTGGCGTCGTCAAAGACCCAGTCACTATTGATGCTTCAGAGCCTATTCACCGGTTGTTCGAGATTCGTGAAGAGCATAATATTTCAGGTGTGCCGGTGCTGGATAATGGCGATTTGGTCGGTATTGTGACTAGTCGCGATGTGCGGTTTGAAACGCATATGGATCAGCCGATATCAACCATCATGACAACCAGAGATAGGTTGGTTACGGTTAAAGAAGGTGAAGACCTTGCCGTGGTCAAGGAGCTGTTGCATAAGCATCGTATAGAGAAAGTACTTGTCGTCAACGATGATTTCGATTTGTGCGGAATGATTACGGTGAAAGACATTAACAAGGCGCAGACGTTTCCAAACGCCTGCAAAGACAGTGCGGGTCAACTCTTGGTTGGAGCGTCGGTAGGTATTGGCGCTGACACAGATGACCGTGTGGCCGCATTGATTGATGCCGGTGTTGATGTGCTCGTTGTAGACACGGCGCATGGACACTCTATTAACGTTATCGACCGAGTGCGAACAATCAAGCAGACTTACCCCCACATGCAAGTCGTTGGTGGCAATATTGCGACCGCCGCTGCCGGATTGGCTTTAGTAGAAGCTGGAGCCGACGCAGTTAAGGTGGGTATAGGCCCTGGGTCAATCTGTACAACGCGAATAGTCACGGGAATCGGTGTGCCTCAAATTTCTGCTATAGCGAATGTTGCGGCGGCATTGAAAGCGTCAGGTGTTCCTGTCATCGCCGATGGTGGCATTCGTTTTTCTGGTGATTTATCCAAAGCGGTTGCCGCCGGTGCCTCATCTATCATGATGGGCAGCATGTTTGCGGGTACTGAAGAAGCACCTGGTGAAGTAGAACTCTATCAGGGCCGCACCTACAAGTCATATCGGGGCATGGGCTCGCTCGGGGCAATGTCGCAGACTCAGGGTTCCAGTGATCGCTATTTTCAGAGTGCCGATTCAGGCGTAGAAAAATTGGTACCGGAAGGTATTGAAGGGCGTGTTCCCTATAAGGGATCACTGTCGGCCATTATTTATCAAATGATGGGAGGCTTGCGTTCAGCTATGGGTTATACCGGTAGCCGCGATATTGAGACTATGCGTACGGTTCCGCAGTTTGTGAAAGTGACGGCCGCAGGTATGAGTGAAAGCCACGTTCACGATGTTAGCATAACGAAAGAAGCGCCTAATTATCCCAGTGCCTAGTCGCTAAGATCATGATGGGACGCGCTGGATACAGTGTATTTGGCGCTTTTTGTTATACCGGGTCTTGGTGGGTGACTTTTTCATGGCTCGATTTTCACATGAGTTGAAACGTCTGATCTTTTAAGCATTATTGTTATTCGACCGATTCGTATTTGAACGGGTCCACTTTGAGAGTTAACTATGTCAGTTGATATTCACGCACAGCGCATCCTTATTTTGGATTTCGGTTCTCAGTACACCCAGCTTATTGCACGGCGTGTGCGAGAAATTGGTGTGTATTCAGAGGTTCGGGCGTTTGACATGGACGCTGATGAAATTCAGGCGTTTAATCCCCGCGGTATAATTTTGGCCGGTGGACCCGAATCAGTCACTGAGGGTGAGTCACCACGCGCGCCAGCTATTGTTTATGAAATGGGTGTGCCTGTTCTCGGTATTTGTTATGGCATGCAGACAATGGCTGAACAACTTGGTGGAAAAGTGGCATCGTCTGATTTGCGAGAGTTCGGTTATGCGCAAATCAAAGTGCACGGCAGTTCCGCGTTGTTGCACGATATAAAAGATCATGTCGATGGTGAGGGCGGCGCTGCATTGTTGGATGTCTGGATGAGTCACGGTGACAAAGTTTCCGATATGCCTGCAGGTTTTCAACTAATGGCGTCGACAGATTCCTGTCCAGTTGCTGGAATGTTTCATCCAGCGAGGCATTTTTACGATATACAATATAATCCGGAAGTCACCAACACGCTACAAGGTAAGCGAATATTTGAACACTTTGCACTCGAACTTTGCGCTTGTGACGTACTTTGGACGCCGGCAAATATCGTTGAAGATGCTATTGATACCGTTAGAAATCTGGTAGGTAGCGATAAAGTATTGCTGGGGCTTTCAGGTGGTGTTGATTCGTCTGTTGTGGCGGCATTGCTGCATCGCGCGATCGGTGACCAGCTAACTTGTGTGTTTGTGGACAATGGTTTGTTGCGTAAAAACGAGGGCGACCAGGTCATGGACATGTTTGCGAAAAACATGGGGGTGAAAGTTATTCGTGCTGACGCCGAAGAGATTTTTCTTGGCAATTTGGCGGGAGAGAGTGATCCGGAGAAGAAACGTAAGATCATTGGCAACACGTTTATTGATATTTTCGATCAACAGGCATCAAAAATACAGAATGTGAATTGGCTGGCACAGGGGACTATCTATCCTGATGTTATCGAGTCAGCCGCGGGTAAAACAGGCAAGGCGCATGTGATCAAGTCTCATCACAACGTTGGTGGATTACCTGACGACATGCAGTTTCAGTTGGTAGAGCCGCTGCGTGAGCTGTTTAAAGATGAAGTGCGAAAAGTAGGCCTCGAACTTGGTTTGCCGTACGATATGGTTTACCGGCATCCGTTCCCGGGCCCGGGTTTGGGTGTGAGAATCTTAGGCGAGGTCAAAAAAGAATATGCTGAAATTCTTCGAGAGGCAGACGCAATCTTTTTGGAAGAACTTCATGCAGCTGATTGGTACCACAAAACCAGTCAGGCCTTTGTGGTGTTTCTTCCGGTGAAATCTGTGGGCGTTGTCGGGGACGGCCGTCGCTATGAATATGTTGTTGCGTTGAGAGCGGTAGAAACAGTCGACTTTATGACCGCGCGCTGGGCTCATTTGCCTTATGAACTCTTAGAAAAAGTGTCGAACCGTATTATTAATGAAATCAGCGGCATCTCGAGGGTTGCTTATGATGTATCGAGTAAACCGCCGGCAACGATTGAGTGGGAATGATTCCACGTCTAGCACTGACTAGCATCTACAAGCAGTAATCGTAAGCTAACCCATTGTAACTAATGGGTTTTTCTTTTTTTGTCTGGCAGTTTCAGGCACTCTCTAGCACCTACAAGCAAACTTTTTTAATGGTAT
>CAYNZI010000177.1:4996-5856 GCA_964401565.1 uncultured Spongiibacteraceae bacterium | reverse complement strand
ACGGCCCAGGACTATGGAGCGGTGGTGCCCGACCTGCTCCTCGGTCCTAAAAAAAATCAAACTATGAATACTACACCGACCAGAAATCGAACTGGGTTTGTTCTTGAACTGAATTGAAGTGGATGTTGATGAGCCTGACAATGGAGCGACGTTTTTGCTCCTTGATGTTAGATCTCAACTCTACGAAATTCATATCAGCCGTTAATCAAGCCTTCCTCAGGCGTGACTTTTGGGTCGCCGCCGGTGATGTCTTTGAGGCTTAGATGTCTTTTAAGAATGGCTGAACTGTTTGCAGCAGGCCCTTGAAACATTTGGGGTTTCCGGCAACAATATTTCCTGAGTCAAAAAAGTCATTGCCGCCGGCGAAATCAGAAATCAGACCGCCACTTTCGCGAATCAGTAAGACCCCTGCTGCGATATCCCACTGGCTCAAACCAATTTCCCAAAACGCATCCATTCGTCCGGCTGCGACATAGGCCAGATCCAGTGACGCGGCACCGGCTCTTCGAATACCTGCTGTTTGTTTGGCAACGGCTTCCAGGCTACGAGTGTAGGCAGGTATATGTGCTTCGCTTCTGGACTTAAAAGGTATGCCTGTACCTATAAGAGAGCCGTCTAATGATTTCCGGGAGCTAACGCGCATACGGCGTCCATTCAATTGCGCGCCCTTTCCTCGGCTGGCAGTAAATTCTTCTCTGCGGATGGGGTCAAGGACTACACCATGAAGCAATTGTCCCTTGTGGAGGCAGGCTATCGAGATAGCGAAATGCGGGATGCCTCTGACGAAATTCGTTGTGCCGTCAATGGGATCGATTATCCATTGATAGTCGCTGTCAGTATTTCCTTGCAGGCCGCCTTCT
>CAYNZI010000177.1:0-4986 GCA_964401565.1 uncultured Spongiibacteraceae bacterium | reverse complement strand
TCTTCGCCTAAAGATCTGTGATCAGGGTGTGCTTTGGAAATGTGGTAGATTACTTCCTTTTCAGCCGCCTGATCAATTTCAGTCACAAAGTCATTAGCGCTTTTTTCGATGACTTCGAGATTGTCTATATGTTCAGTGGCACGAGCGACAATTTCGCCGGCTGAGCGAGCCGCACGAAGTGCTATGTTTAACATGGGTTCCATGAGCTGACCTTGGGGCTGAATTTTGGGGCAGGGTAATTGGGCGCGGATTATAGAACAAGAAGACGTTAGAGGCGAGGGTTGAGGTGCTTAAGAGGTGTATTTGTCTATCGAATGATGCTGCTGAGACTGTTTCGGGGAAATCACCTAATAGTAATTGTCTCTCGATGTTTAATTTCTGCTAAACTCGCCGCCTTTTACGATTTCAATTAGAGAAGGTCGTCGTGTCGTTTAATCCTCTCCATAATGCAAGAGTGGTTCTGGTTCATACCAGTCATCCCGGTAATATCGGTGCTGTAGCAAGAGCTATGAAAAACATGGGTTTGAAGCAGTTGTATCTGGTCCAGCCCAAGCTGTTTCCTCATGAACGGGCAGGCTGGAGAGCAGCTAGCGCGGGGGATATTCTGGACAATGCAGTAGTCGTTGATACCCTTGAAGCGGCTGTCGCTGATTGCGGGCTGGTCGTTGGTACCAGTGCGCGCGGTCGTAGAATTCCCTGGCCTTTGGTCAATCCCCGGGTCTGTGCTGAGCGCGTTTACCCTGAATTGAGCGAACATCCTGTGGCCTTAGTGTTTGGGCGAGAAGATAGGGGTCTAACTAATGAAGAGCTTCAGGTCTGCAATTTACACGTCAATATACCGGCTAGCGAAGATTACACTTCTCTCAATTTGGGGATGGCTGTTCAGGTCATAACCTATGAGCTGCGTATGGCTCAATTGTCAGGAACTCTCAGTACAGACGATATGCAAGAGTGGGACACTAAATTGGCGAAGTCCGTTGATATTGAACGGTTATTCGTGCATTTGGAAGAAACGCTGATTGAAATGCAATTTCTTAAACCGTCGGCCCCCAAGCAATTGATGACTCGATTACGGCGCTTGTTTAATCGAACTCGAATGGATGACCTAGAAGTACAGATGATGAGAGGTATTTTGTCGTCATCGCAGCAGTGGGTGCGGAAGGCGAAGGGAGAAAAGAGTAAGTTTTGAATGGCGGGCCATCAAAGATCGGTCTGCAAGGAAATGTTCCTGCCATGATCTAAGTCATTGTCTTGATTGATTTTTCCTATAAAATCACACGCTTAAGATGCAGAATTAAGTGCATTCGCATTCCCTTCCTATAAAAGCCTACTGTTCTGCTGGGTTATATACTTGATTAATTTACTATGGTATTGCATAGTTGCATATATCAGCCACTGTGACGAGACATTATTATGCGACTAACAACCAAGGGCAGGTATGCTGTAACAGCCATGTTGGATTTGGCTATTCATGCAGGAGTCGGCCCCATTAGTTTGGCGGATATATCAAGCCGGCAGGGGATTTCACTTTCCTATCTGGAACAACTCTTTGCTAAATTGAGGCGAGGAGAGCTGGTGTCCAGTGTGCGAGGACCTGGTGGTGGTTACTTATTAAGTCGGGGCGGCGCTGACATTTTTGTCTCTCAAATCGTCGACGCGGTCAATGAGACGGTCGATGCGACCGGTTGTGGCGGGTTAGGTGATTGCCAAGATGGAGAAACGTGTCTGACACATTATTTGTGGTGTGATCTGAGCGAACAAATCCATTCGTTTTTGAGTGGAATTAGCTTATCTAGTTTGGTTGAGAAAAGAGAGGTTCAGGATGTCTCGGCACGCCAGGACCAATTGGAACGTATACAGGCCGAAATTCCGATTTCGACCGTAAATTAACGGAAACAAAGAACTGAATACGAGATAGCCATGCAGTTGCCCATTTATTTAGATTATGCCGCCACTACGCCAGTTGACCCTCGTGTCGCTACCAAGATGGCGGGCTGTTTGACAATGGATGGCGTTTTTGCCAATCCTGCTTCACGGTCACATATTTATGGGTGGCAGGCCGAAGAGCAAGTGGAGTTAGCTCGACGCAATGTGGCTTCCCTATTGGCGTGTGATCCCAGAGAGATAGTTTGGACCAGTGGCGCTACTGAATCTAACAACTTGGCGCTAAAAGGCATTTTTGAATCGACAGAGTTTGTCGGTGGGTTAGTTACGTCCACCACTGAGCATAAAGCGGTTATTGACCCGGCAAAATGGCTGGCTCAAAAAGGTGTTGATGTTCATTGGTTGGAGCCTGGCCGTGATGGCGTTATTGATGTAGAGAAAGTACGGCAAGCAATAAATGATCAAGTTCGCCTTGTTAGTATCATGCTAGTCAATAATGAAACCGGCGTTGTTAATCCGATCGCAGAAATTGGCAAGTTATGCCGTGAGAAAGGCGTGTTGTTACACGTTGATGCTGCTCAAGCGGTTGGGCGCGTGAATATTGATGTCAGCAGGTTGTCTGTTGATTTAATGAGTTTGTCGGCGCATAAGTTTTATGGCCCCAAAGGTGCCGGAGCTCTTTATGTCAGGCGAGCGATTCAATCTCAGTTGAAACCGTTAATTCACGGTGGTGGCCACGAGCGGGGAATGAGGTCGGGTACGTTAGCGACTCACCAGCTTGCTGGAATGGGAGAGGCTGCGCGACTGGTCAAAGAATTACAGGAAGTTGAAGCTGTCGAGCTAGCTGAAAAACGGGATCGGTTGTGGCGGGGCATAGAAGACTTGCCTGGGGTGCAGCGCAATGGGTGTAGTCAGAGTGTCAGCCCAAGCCATTTGAATGTTTGTTTTAGTGGCGTTGACGGAGAGGTGTTGTTGCTTTCTCTTCGAGAGTTGGCGGTGTCATCGGGTTCCGCTTGTACGTCAGCTGATCTTGAACCTTCCTATGTTTTGAAAGCCATGGGGGTCAGTGATAGCGACGCACATAGTTCAATTCGCATGTCGATTGGACGATTCACCAGCGATGATGATGTGAATAACGCTATCGACCACATACGAAAAATCTATACAGAATTGCATCAGGATCAATCGATTTAATTGTTGAGTACCAGCGAGTAGAGAAATGACAGAACAGATAGATCAAGCACTACAGCGAGAATATAAAGCCGGGTTCGTTTCTGATATAGAGTCAGAAACGTTTGCTCCAGGTTTAGATGAGGGCGTTATTCGTCGAATTTCCGCTATGAAAAATGAGCCAGAGTGGTTGCTCGAATGGCGGCTTAAGGCATTTAGCAGCTGGCAGAAAATGGAAGAGCCGGACTGGGCGCATGTCGACTATCAAAAAATAGATTTTCAGGCGATTTCGTATTACTCGGCACCGAAAAGTATGGCGGATAAACCTAAGTCGTTGGATGAAGTTGATCCTGAGTTATTGGCAACTTATGAAAAATTAGGTATTCCCCTGATAGAGCAGCAAATGCTTGCAGGGGTAGCGGTCGATGCTGTATTTGATTCCGTGTCTGTTGTGACGACCTTTCGAGAAAAATTATGGGAGGCCGGCGTCATCTTTTGTCCTATTTCTGAGGCCGTGCACGAATATCCCGAACTGGTTAAAAAGTATCTGGGCAGTGTGGTTCCTCAGCGCGACAATTATTTTGCTGCGCTTAATTGTGCGGTATTTACTGACGGGTCGTTTGTTTATATTCCCAAAGGCACGCGATGCCCGATGGAGTTGTCGACCTACTTTCGTATCAACGAACAAAACACCGGGCAGTTTGAGCGCACTCTGATTATTGCTGATGAAGGGAGTCATGTCAGCTACCTTGAAGGGTGTACTGCGCCACAGAGAGATGAAAACCAATTGCATGCAGCGGTAGTTGAGCTGGTGGCGCTTGATGATGCTGAAATAAAATACTCCACGGTACAAAACTGGTATCCCGGTGATGAGAATGGCAAAGGAGGCATTTATAATTTTGTAACCAAGCGAGCCGTTTGTCATACCAATGCCAAAGTTTCTTGGACACAGGTTGAGACCGGGTCGGCTGTTACCTGGAAATATCCTAGCTGTATTCTTCGCGGAGATAACAGCATCGGTGAATTCTATTCTGTTGCGCTGACTCGTGGGATGCAGCAGGCAGATACCGGAACAAAAATGATTCATATCGGGAAAAATACTCGGTCGACGATTATAACCAAAGGTATATCAGCAGGGCGCAGTAACAACAGTTACCGGGGTTTGGTTCGTATGGGGCCGGGCGCTGACGGTGCGCGCAATTTCACCCAGTGTGATTCTCTGTTAATTGGGGATCAGTGTGGTGCTCATACTTTTCCGTATGTAGAAACGAAGAACCCTACCGCGATTGTTGAGCATGAGGCTACCACGTCAAAAGTGTCAGATGACCAAATGTTTTTGTGCCAGCAGCGAGGGTTAAACGCTGAAAAAGCGGTGTCGATGATTGTTAATGGTTTCTGTAAGGAGGTCTTCAAAGAGCTGCCAATGGAATTTGCCGTGGAGGCAGGAAAGCTTCTGGAAATCAGTTTAGAGGGCTCTGTTGGGTAGTGGACACTGTTAGTGCTGTGTGAGTTCAGCGCTGCGGTAAAGAAAGATAAAGAGCCGTATTTTGTATTAGGTTGAGAGCGGATCGTTGAAAAGTTATTACAGGTAAAAAATGAGTATGTTATCGATAAAGAATTTACACGCCAGTGTTGAAGATAAGAAAATTTTAAACGGACTGGACCTGGATATTAAACCTGGCGAAGTCCATGCCATCATGGGGCCAAACGGTGCGGGTAAAAGTACCTTGGGTTATGTGGTCTCTGGTAGAGCCGGTTACGAAGTGGAGCAGGGAAGTGCTGTATTGGATGGCGTTGAGCTGCTCGATCTTGATGCAGAGGAGAGGGCGAGAGCGGGTTTGTTTTTGGCTTTTCAATATCCAGTAGAAATTCCGGGTGTTAGTAACCTTGAGTTTATGAAGGCGTCTGTAGATGCTCAGCGCGAGGCTCGAG
>CAYNZI010000176.1:0-5888 GCA_964401565.1 uncultured Spongiibacteraceae bacterium | reverse complement strand
TTCCGTAGTCGGAATGATGTGCACCCGACGTCCAGATTTTCTGGCCATTAATAACCCAATCATCGCCATCTCGTTCTGCCTTGGTCCGCAATCCAGCCAAGTCGGAACCGCTGCCTGGCTCAGAGAATAACTGACACCACACCTCATCACCGGATGCTAACTTAGGCAGGTAGCGTTTTTTCTGCTCCTCACTCGCATACGTCATCACTGTCGGGCCACACATACCTTCGCCAATGGTGAACAGCCCGCCGAGCGCGGCGTAATAGCCTTCCTCCTGCTGCCAGATGACGCGTTCTATTGGGCTTGCACCAACACCTCCGTAGTCTTTAGGCCAAGACAAACAGGTCCAGCCAGCATCAAACTTCTTTTTCCGCCAGGCTTTAGATTCTTCATTCGAGTCATAGCTCCCCAAGTTCATGGTCGCAAAACTGGCTTTTTCCAAGTAGGGCAATAAATATTTCGGGGCATTTTCATCGATCCAGTGACGTACTCTGGCACGGAACTCAGCTTCTTGTGGGGTATCATCAAAATTCATAATTGTATCTCCTATGCCGCATCACTGGATTCAAGCTGACTAACCAATCGGTCTTTCCATACAGACTGTCCACCTAACAACACGGCCAGTAAATTTGAGCGTCGATAAAACAAATGGCAATCAAACTCCCAGGTAAAACCCATGCCTCCGTGAGTCTGGATATTATTTTTCGAACAGTGCTGGAACGCTTGCGTTGCACTCACCCTAGCCGTAGCAGCAGCCAGAGGTAGTTCATCGGCATCGGTCGACAGTGCCCAAGCACCGTAGTAGCAATTAGATCGAGCGAGCTCCAAATCCACATACATATCAGCCAACATATGTTTCACTGCCTGAAACGAACCAATCGGACGACCAAATGCATAGCGTTCCTGTGCATAATCTGTGGCCATTTCCAAAGCTTTTTGTGCGCCGCCAATCTGTTCGAATGCAACCAGAACAGCCGCACGATTCAGCACTTTCTCCAACAAATTCCAGCCGTCACCCGCATCACCCAGACGCTGGGCTGGAACAAAGTTAAAAGTGAGCGTCGAAAAATTTCGACTCGGATCAATAGTCTCAAGCGTTTCTCGAGTCACGCCTTTATCGGTAAGATCCACGGTAAATAGAGACAGGCCTTCACCCTCCTCAGCAATGACTATCGCCAGGTCTGCGACATCGCCATCCGGGACTAAAATTTTCCGCCCGCTCAGCACGCCAGCGTCATAACGCATAGAGATGACATCCCGATGCAGCGGCCCATTTATTTCCCAAGCGGCGACTGTTCCGATTGTTTTACCGCTGGCCAACTTCGGCAACAACGCTGATTTTTGCTCGTCGTTTGCAGCCATTTTAATGGCTTCGGCAGCGAGGAATATTGATGATGAAAATGGCACCGGCGCCAGCGCTCGCCCGAGCTCTTCGGCCACCACACACAACTCCAAATAACCCGCACCAGCCCCACCCAAACTGTCATCTATTGCGGTGCCATGTAGGCCCATTTCGCCCAAAACGGCCCATAAATTACTATCGTACGGAACATCACTCTCGAGAATCTGGCGAACATTCACTGACCCGCAGTGGTCATCCAGAGCTCTTCGAATCTGATTCTTAAGCAGAATCTGATCCTCTGAAAATTCAAAATTCATAGGGAATTCCTTGTTGGCGTATTTTTATTATCATTGCTCTAATGACCTGCCTCTGTTCTTGATCCTCTCAGCTACTGTCAGTGAAAATTTCAAATCAAACGATAAACAGACCCACACTAAGGGCTTAAAACAGGGGCGTCAACGCTAAAGGAATCAACGGTTATGAGCAAGCGTAAATATCAATGAGACGACAAAAATAGTCGCAAAATCATAGGATGATGACATCACCGGTTATCGACCACTGGCTATCCACTCGTTGGCGCTGTACGCAATAAGGTTACCATTCGTTTCGCCGCTGTTGACAATGGATAACGAACACAGCTGAGCACACCAACACGCCGCTCGATAGTTGGCCCACTAATATCGCAGCAGTAAGCACCCAGACTCTCCATTTGATGTTGACACAAGGCGGGCACCACCGCGACGCCAACCCCTGCTGCGACCATCGACCCCACTGTGGTTAACTGGAATGCTTCCAGTAGCGGAAACTGTAATACCCCCGTTGCTTGAATGAGTTGATCCATCCAACGGCGGGTGCTGGAGCCTCGATTTAAAACGATGAGTGTATCGTTGAGCAACTGCTTAAATTGAACCCGCCTCCTCCCCGCCAAAATATGACTCATCGGCATTACCGCGACAAACCGGTCATTAAAAAGGGCTTCAAACTCCTGCCCCTGCAGGTTATCGGGCTCAAAAGTGATGCCCAAGTCAGCGCGACCACTCTGAACGGCATCAATGGCCTGCTCCATCACAATGTCTTGTACCGCAATAGTGATATTCGGAAACTGTTGCTGGTACTCCGCAACGATAGCCGGAAGCCGAGTGCTGGCGAAAGATGGCATTGCAGCGACAGTCAACTTGCCACGCTGCAATGAAAACAAACGATTCAAATCGTCAAAAGCTTCCGACCAGTCTCCAATCAGACGCTGGGCGATAGGTAAAAATTCCAGACCTTCGGCGGTCAACTGGACTGATCTGGTTGATCGATTAAACAATAAGCCACCGATGGTACCTTCCATCTTACCAATAGCGATACTCAGGGCCGGCTGCGACATATGCAACCGCTCGGAAGCCTCGGCAAAACGGCTAGTCTCTGCAATCGCAATAAATCCTCGTAATTGTTTGATCGATACATTCATTTAGAAAACTTAATAATTAATGATTTAATTCAATTTGATTTATTTATCATTAATAGGCAATCTGGGTCAACTTTTTTATACATTGCAGGATCAAGAAAATGACCACACCACTTTGGCGGCCGTCGGATCAAAATATTGAGCAATCCAACCTGTGCCAGTTCCGCAGCCAATTAAAAGACCAGCTTGGCGTCGAATTTACGGACTACAACGGGCTTCATCAATGGTCAGTCGACAACACAGAATCGTTCTGGGAACAAATCTGGACGTACACTGACATTCGCTATTCTCGGTTATACGACACCGTATTAGAGGATGGCCATAAATTTCCCGGCGCGAAATGGTTCCCTGGAGCCAGATTGAACTTCGCTGAAAATCTTTTGCGCAATCGCAGCAGCAAAACGGCCATCGTCTCAAGACTTGAAAATGGGCAACGTCGAGAATTGAGCTACGCGGAGCTCTACCAACAGGTGACGCAATTAGCAGCGGCGATGCGGGCTTGCGGAGTTGTCAGCGGCGACCGTGTCGCTGCTTTTATGCCAAACGTCAGTGAAACAATCATTGGGATGCTCGCTGCCACCAGTATCGGGGCCATCTGGTCCTCTTGCTCGCCGGATTTTGGCATCAATGGCGTCATGGATCGCTTTGGTCAAATTGAACCGAAAATATTGATTGCATGTGATGGCTATTTTTACAATGGAAAAACCATCGACTGCATGCCTCGAATCAGTGATATTCGTCGAAAAATCAGCAGCATTGAACAACTCATCATTGTGCCGGTCATTGGTCACAACACCGCAATCTCTGACATTGAAGGCGCTGTTTGGTATGACAACTTCCTACTCAAGGAAAACACACCGCCATTGACTTTCGAACAACTACCTTTCGACCACCCCCTCTACATTGTCTATTCGTCAGGGACAACAGGCGTACCCAAGTGCATTGTCCACGGTGCAGGCGGAACGTTAATCCAACAACTGAAAGAACAGAAACTTCACGTAGATCTAACACCCAGCGATAATCTTTTCTACTTCACCACCTGTGGGTGGATGATGTGGAATTGGATGGTTGCCGGCCTTGGGTCTGAAGTCACGCTGGTATTGTTCGACGGCTCTCCATTTTACCCGGAGGCCAAATCGTTGATCGACATGGCTGAACAAGAACGTGTTTCAGTTTTTGGAACCAGTGCAAAATATATTGCGGCGCTAGAGAAAGCCCATGTAATTCCCCGTGAATCTCATAATTTGGAAAACCTGAGAGCCGTTCTTTCAACAGGATCGCCACTCTCTCACGAGAGCTTTCGCTACATTTATCGCGATATAAAAAGCGACGTTTGCCTATCCTCGATATCGGGAGGCACTGATATTCTCTCTTGTTTTGTTCTGGGAAACCCCTGTCTGCCGGTATGGGAAGGTGAAATTCAATGTGTAGGCTTGGGTATGGCGGTTGAAATATGGAGCGACGAAGGGCATTCAGTCGTTGCAGAAAAGGGCGAAATGGTTTGTACCAAACCCTTCCCCAGTGCACCCATTTACTTTTGGAATGACACCGACAACGAAAAATATCACAGTGCCTACTTTGACACCTATCCGTACGTTTGGGCACATGGCGATTATGCTGAAATTACCGAACACCAGGGCGTTATCATTCACGGCCGGTCGGATGCGGTCCTCAATCCCGGCGGCGTTAGAATTGGCACAGCAGAAATTTATCGACAAGTTGAAAAGCTCGATGTCATTCTCGACAGTATTTGCATTGGCCAGCAATGGGAAGATGACGTCAGAGTTGTGCTTTTTGTGGTGCTGCGAGAGGGAATTGAACTGGATGAAACCTTAGTGCAGAAAATTCGCCGCACCATCCGTGAAGAAACCACCCCTCGCCATGTACCGGCAAAGATCATCGCCGTTGCGGATATTCCCAGGACAATCAGTGGCAAGATTGTGGAGCTTGCCGTGCGCAATACGGTCCACAATGAACGGGTTAAAAATACCGACGCTCTTGCAAACCCTGAAGCACTAACTCTTTATAAGAACCTGGCTGAACTTCAGCATTAAACAACCCAGCAAACCGCGTCTTGTAGACGCGCGCCCTATCAATCGAAGGCGTGGCGCACAACAATTGTTTCAACTCGATCGGGGCCGGTTGAAACAATATCAATCGGCGCTCCGACAAGCTCCTCTATTCGGGTGATATAAGCACGCGCTTCAGCGGGAAGTTGATCCAGTGATTGTGCGCCCAGGGTTGATTCAGTCCACCCTTGAATCTCTTCATAAACAGGCACGATGTGATTGTAATCATCAGCATCACAAGGCATTGGGGCTGGGCTTCCGTCTGGCTTTTGATAAGACGTGCAAACTTTGATTGTATCCAATCCATCCAAAACATCCAGCTTGGTTAGGCATATACCGGAGATGCTGTTGATACGAACGGCCTGCCTAAGCGCAACCGCATCAAACCAGCCACAACGACGTGGACGTCCTGTCGTTGCGCCAAACTCATGGCCTTTTTCTGCTAAGTGCCGCCCTACTTCATCAAACAATTCAGTGGGAAACGGACCTGACCCTACTCGCGTTGTATAAGCCTTGGTTATTCCAAGGACGTAATCCAGGTAAAGCGGACCAACGCCGCTTCCGGAAGCTGCTCCACCTGCAGTAGTGTTAGACGACGTGACGTACGGGTAGGTACCGTGGTCAACATCTAACAAGGAACCTTGGGCACCTTCAAATAATACATTTTTTCCCTGTTCCCGAGCGTCGTGCAACATGCCCGTTACATCGGCAATCATTGGCTTGATCTGCTCAGCCATCTCAAGCGCGTCATCTAACACTTTTTGATAGTCGACTGCGTCGGTTTTATAGTATTGCGTCAGTTGAAAGTTGTGGTATTCCATGACTTCTTTCAGCTTTGTGGCGAAACGCTCAGGAAATAGCAGATCACCTACCCGCACTCCACGGCGTGCAACTTTGTCTTCGTAGGCAGGCCCAATACCACGGCCGGTGGTCCCTATTTTTTCTTTACCCAATGCCCGCTCGCGAGCGTGATCAAGGGAAACATGATAGGGAAGAATCAACGGACAGGAGGGACTTATACGCA
>CAYNZI010000175.1:0-5889 GCA_964401565.1 uncultured Spongiibacteraceae bacterium | reverse complement strand
TGATTACGCGCACCGACGCATCTGTTGCCAAGCATCAGGGTTTGACCATGTTTTTCCTCAGCATGAAATCTGCGGGTGTTGAGATTCGACCGATCAAGCAGGCTAACGGTCAAAGTGGTTTCAATGAGGTGTATTTTACCGATGTTCGCATACCGGACGCCCAGCGTCTTGGCGAAGTAGGCAATGGTTGGAGCGTGTCTCTGACAACGTTGATGAACGAACGTTTGTCGATAGGTGGGTCGATGCCAACGGGTTTTCCCGAGATGCTCGCCTTGGTGAAGTCGCTGAAAACAGCAGACGGTCTTGCTATTAAAGATAAGGCGGTTCGTGACAAGCTAGCTGATTGGCACTGTCGAACCAGTGGCTTGAAGTATACGAGTTCCAGAATGATAAGCGCCTTGTCCCGGGGTGAAACACCTGGGCCCGAGGCTTCGATTGGAAAACTAGTGGCGGGGCCGATGATGCAAGAAATGTCGATGGCCGCGCTGGACTTACAAGATTTATCGGGTATTTTAGTCGACCCTGAACTGGCAGAGCTATCGGCGCGTTTTCAGGCGATGCTGTTACGTTCTCCTGCAACTCGAGTTGAAGGCGGCACTGATGAAATATTGCGAAACATCATCGCCGAACGAGTTTTGGGATTGCCGGGTGATATTCGTGCCGACAAAGGGATGCCATTTAGTGATATACCCACAGGCCGATGATCTGGCTTATACAAAAGCAGGGGCATGTTTTTGGCCAATGAGCACATCATAGCGACAAAAAATTGAGTAACAGCGGAGAAATAAATGATCGACGGTATTAACAATGAAAGTGTAACCGCGTGGATGTTGGAAAACATCCCCTCTATAAAACCACCACTCACATTTCAGCTGATTACGGGCGGCCACTCAAACTTGACCTATAAATGTACTGATAGCCTTGGTGAAGCCTACGTACTGCGCAGACCCCCTTTAGGGCATGTGCTGGAAAGCGCCCATGATATGGGCCGAGAATTCAAAATCATTTCAGCCTTACAAAATGCAGACGTGCCTGTGCCTAAAACGTGGGGATTGTGCAAGGACAAAACTGTCAACGAAGCCCCGTTCTATGTCATGGGATTTGTTGACGGCTTGGTTTTGAATGATTCCCATGTTGGACAAATTGTTCCGGCGACCGATAGAAAAGATATCAGTATTGAGGTAATTAATATTCTGACTCGCCTACACCTAATCAATCCTGACGATGTTGGCTTGGGCGACCTGGGCCGTAAAGAGGCCTATTTGGCTAGACAACTAAAGCGTTGGACCGGGCAGTGGGAAGCATCAAAAACTCATGAAATACCGGCAATGGAAGAGAGTGCTCGGTTATTGGCTGAGAAGATGCCGGAGCAAGTAGGTGCTACCATTGTTCATGGAGATTACCGCCTTGGCAATATGTTAGTTGAAGGAAAGACAGTGAAAGCCATTCTTGATTGGGAACTTTGTACCCTCGGTGATCCACTGGCGGATGTGGGTTATCTACTGAACAACTGGGTGTCCCCGGGAGAAATTGAAACAAGAGAGGGCGATCAGGCACCAACCGCTGTGGGTGGTTATCTCAGCAGGGAAGAGCTGTGTGAAATGTATAGTGCAAAAACGGGAAGGGATCTTTCAAATATAAATTATTACCGAGCCTTTTCTCACTGGCGTTTGGCGGCAATTGGTCAAGGTGTCTATAAGCGGTACCTGGAAGGCGCAATGGGTAAGGACCGGGAAGTGGATTTAGACGCCCAGAAGCAAGGGGTTTCAACAAGGGCTGAGGCGGCCCTTGCTTTGCTGCAATGAATTTTTCCGCCAAGACAGTGGTGTTGATTGCTATAGGCTCTGCCCTTTACGGTATAGGGGGTTTGCCGGTATTTGGTATTCCCGTATTTGCCAATACATCACTGAAACCGGCAATGGCTGTGCTGGCTTTATTTGCAGCGTTGTATGGTCCGTTGGTTGGGCTTCTGGTTGGGTTGATCGGCCATTTCGTAACGGATCTATTTGCGGGTTGGGGTGTGTGGTTTACCTGGGTACTAGGCTCTGGCATTGTCGGGGGGTTTATTGGTTTATTTCCCCTTGTTAATAGCGGTAGGCTTGCATCTGGTCGGTTTGGTGTAATGGATTTTTCATTTTTTGTATTGTTGGCCTTTGTTGGCAACTGTGTGGGTTATGGATGTTCCGCTGTTCTCGACAATCTGCTTTATGCAGAACCGCTTAATAAAGTCATCACTCAACTTGCGAGACCGTTCTTCTGGAGATGGTGGGTAGTTACACAATCACTCTTGAAGCCTTATTTTACCTACTAGCTGTTACGCTAAAATATTTCAGCATGTTTCCTGTAGCGTTAGTGTTTGTCTTTACTACACATCCTACTGAATTTTCTGCGAGCTTGAATCGCCTGGGGGTTCCTTACAAAATTGCTTATGCGTTTAGTCTGACTCTGCGCTACTTGCCGGAAGTGAAGAGTAACTTTATTAACATTATGCATGCACAGGAGGTCAGGGGTGTGGATCTGTCAAAGAATGTATCTTTGCTGTCACGGGTGAAAAACCTTTCTAAGATACTTGGCCCGTTGATATTCTCGAGCTTGGATCGCGCCGACACTATTTCGAACGCAATGATGTTACGAGGATTTGGCCGATACAATAGCAGGACCTGGTATAGCAAACGGCCGATGACCCAACTCGATTATGGGATTGTTGCATTGGCCCCATTCATTCTCAGCGTGCTTATTTTTTTGAAAGTACAGTCCCAGTCGCTTTTTTGGTATCCTTTTTAGGATTAAACCGTTACATCCGCACTTTGTTGGTGTCGCAGATGTATTCATCTATTTCTTCTTCCAGCCGCCTTCGGTGTTCTGATAGTATTGGTTGGATTTGGTTTTTTCGACAGCGCGCTGGTAGAAAAGAATGCCGACTTTTTCGATGGTGATACCATTGTTTTTTGCGGTTTCTTGAAATTTACTCCGACGTTTATTGTTAACCATTTTCACCATGGATTTGATGTCGTCTGCTGGTGGCGTGGCCACGTAACCGACATAACCATCGGTTCTTTCGCCTACCAAGCCCTGCGATTTCGCATCTTGTAGTGACAGCGCATAGGCTGAATTTATACATAAAACAGTTGCGAATAAAAAACCTATAATCGATTTCATAATTTATCTCCCTTAGAATAAGTCGCTGTCTTCACTGAATATTTCATCGAGTTCTTTGTCGACTTTTATTCGAATTTCATGCTCAATTTTTATGTTGAGATTGATTTCTATTGGTTTGTCTGGCACCGCCACTTGAACTGTTGGTGTGCAGGCAGCCAATAGAAATACTACCGATATACTGCTGATAATAGATAATGATTTCGACATTTTCAGTTCCTATTGTAGTGGCCACTGCTATCGACCGGAATACAGTCAATATGATAGCACTAGAATACCTGATCAAACATTAATGGTAGCTGAACGACGAAAAAGTTAAAAGCAAAGTCAACGGCTCATCTCGTTCGACAAGAGCTCTGCTATGACACGGCCACTCTGTAAGCTCTTGAGTAGCATGGGTATGTTGTCTTCTATATTCAGGTTCAGGTTTATCGGTTGTCCGTTGTTTAAGTCTGGATTTTGGCCTTGCATTTTGATCATCAAGGCGAGGTCGCCTTCTTTAGAATAGCGTACGTCTGCCAACATCGTATCATATTGATAGTACTGTAGTGCATCCGTGACTAATTTCATGCTGGCATTGTCGCCGACAGAGGAAATCTCTGATTCGGGTTTGTAGCGAATGACACCGCCAGGTGACCGGGCGGACAATTGGCCAACGCTGATTGCTATTCCCTGCTCGCCCATTGTTATGGGTAGTTGGCCGTCGATTATGCCATTGGCTTGAATATCATCATACCCCGCCAATTTCATAACCTCCTCGATGTGTATGTCATTCACATCAACCATTATAAGATGAGTTTCTTTAGTCGCATTGTAGGTGAAACCACCGCTGGAAATTGTGCCACCGAAGAGATGACTCGTGATGTCGTCGAGAACAATTTCTTGTTTTTTGGTGTCCACGCTCAGTAGAAATGATATGTCGGTAATGGCAATGCCAGTGTCGAAGGTCGCTAGCGTAAGAGCACCAGGTTCATTACTGACCCAGTCGTATGGAGACAGAATATTTAGTGAATGTTGGAAATCCAAATCAATCAAGGCGAGGTCTCCCATATATCCTGATATGTCGGCCAGTATTTGTGTTGCAGTCCCTGTCATTGTCCACTGATCCGATGCTGTGCTCCACGCTAGCTCTGTGGTAAAGGCGGCCGTGCCTCCTTGAAGATCTGCTTGAAAGGGCCAGGTCGAAAACCAGGACGATAGCTTATTGTTATCTGTATCAAACATCAATGTATCGGTAGTTACTTTGGCGCTACCGCGCTGGTTACTCAAGTGGTGTTTTCCGTCGAAATTGACCAATAGTTTTTTCTGGTCTCCGAACAGTTGCCCATCGGCTGACAGTACGTTGTCTTGAAGTTTTATGTCCGTCTTTATTGCCAGTGCGGGTAACCATTGATCGGGAAGCTGTAGATTGATGCTGTCAGACACCAGTTGGAATTGAATGGTGTGAGACTCTCCGATTGATATGTTGAGCCCGTTGACGGTTAACTGTGTGGCCACGTTAAAATGAGCCGCTTCGATCTTTGGTAGCAGTGTGTCAAATTGATCGATGGCGATAGCCAGCTCCTCACTGTCGAAGGTGTACTGAGCATTCAATTCACTGTGTGTGATAAACGACGGGTTGAGCACTTTGAAACCGTCGATATAAAATACGGCACTTGAAACAAGATGACCGGGAACGACTGTTACGTTGATTGCCGCGGGTGACACATGCACGTCACCCTGTAGTTCGGCACTCATTCCGATTGCATGGTATGGATCAAAAAACAGTTCAGAAAAATTTAGCGACGCTTGGTAGTCGAGCATGCAGGCTGGGTTCGACGGCCACTGGCATTGTAGTTTAGAAAATTTGACAAAGGCTTGTTGAGAGCCATTTGGGTTCTCAAGGGTAAGCGGGATTTCGGTTGCGCTTATTGAAACGGACGACGTTGATTCTTCCATCAAGGCCAGCTGCACTGCTACAGGTTTTATGAGGCTGAGCTTGAGTGGTATTTTCTCGTCGACCACAAATACGTCATGCTTTTCCAACCCTACTGTCGCTTGTGATACCGGGCTTCCACCGATATATCTGTCGGGCCAGGTAGTTTCAATACGAAGAGGGATAATCCCAGAGACATTGCGGGCATAGTCAGGGAGTGGAAAATACCGATTGGCTATCGCAGCTAATGTCTGGGTGTTTAGCCCCGTAGTGAAGGAAAGATAATGGCTATCTTTGCCTGGCACCAGAGAAAATTGTATGTCTAATGCTTCCAGGTCCAACTCTTGTAACCCCAGTGGTTGAAATCTCAGGTTGCCGCGCCATTGATTTTCTTCTCGATAGTCAATGTTCATCGACAGCAGCCCGTGTTTATGTTTTATATGAAACGACTGGGTTTCCTCTTCGCGTTGCCAAACCATCGTCATTGGTGATGTAGTGGCATTGGTCGTCAACGCTTTTATCTCCAGTTTCTGCAGCGTTGTTTCTTTCAGGGTTGAGAGAAAATCATTAATAAAAACAGCGTTGGGAATTTTCTCTGGATAACGACCTTCCTCTTCTTCTTGTAGCGCGAGCGTGGCGCGCGCTACAACCACTCTGTCGAGATGCCAATTGGTCAGTGAATAGTGGAGAGTTATATTATTGAGTGACAGCGTTAGCTTCTTGTCGCCTACGACTATGGTTAGTTTTTTGATCGTCAGGTGATTGAGGCTTGTTTCTATATCGACAACTTCCTCTATCTTGAATTCGGAGTCGACCAT
>CAYNZI010000174.1:0-5946 GCA_964401565.1 uncultured Spongiibacteraceae bacterium | reverse complement strand
ATGCTCCGCCGAGAAAGCCACCCACTAGAATGCCGCTTCTAATAGGAAGTGTATATCCCATAGAGCCTTGAAGACTGGTAATTAAACATTTCTGAATGCAGTCATTAGTCGCTTCATGTATGCCGAAATTCAGCGTCCATGCAAATGATCGATCGCCCGGTAAGCCGGTACTGCTCGCATTTATACTTTCAATTTTCACAAGATCGAAGCGGTTTATCCGAATATCACCTTCAAGAACGGTGAACTCTAACTCGGCCATGCTGAGCATGGAGTTTTCGATATGGCCCTCATCGCTGTCCAGCGCATCATAGTAAGCTGGTCGAAAACGCACGCGAATACCGGATCCCAGTTGGTCATTATGCGTTACTCCCATTTGTAGCAACGAGGGCTTTCGACCGAGATGTGGCGCACTATTAGTACTGGCCAATAGTGAATGATTTCCCGGAGGTAGCGCAAAGCGCTCCGCTAACACTTTTCGATATGCTGTATTTTTAGGGTCTGCAATAAGCGCTTTGGGGTCGCGTAAATATTGATAATAGTCAATCAGGGTGTCTAGTACACGTTGCTTGGATTTAAGCTTGAGTGACTTATAGGTGGTTGACGTGAGCGTTACGTGCTCATCGATTTCCCTGGCGACAGTATCTTTTTCTACTTGATTCAGTGACTGATAACGACTGTAAAACCGGGATTGGCGAGAGGGATAGTAGCTTATTTTTTTTATGAGCGGATGGTTGTTTAACGTTCCTTTAGCCATTTTTTGAAGCAAGGCCTGCGGTATTACCCATAAATTATTGTCAGGAATAATATCCACTCCGTCAATAACTTCAAGTAATTCAGCCATGCGATAGACGCAATTTTTATCAAGGAAATAGTAGGTGTATTTTTTACCTAAAGACTCCCACGTATGTCCAAGAACAAGTTGTAATTGGTCGTCGTTAAGGTCTAGTTCATATTCCCAGAGGTCTCTGAGTTCATTCTCACCGTAATTGTAATCATGATAGTAATAGCGAATATGACTAAAGCCTGCCTCATAGCCACCAAACATACCTTTGGCAATGTAAGACGTTATACCCTCATTTTGTGGGATTATCGCTCCAAAATTCACGCTTATATCTTCAAGTTTAGTTTTCTTATTTGATTTCCCCGAGTTTAGTTTTAGTAGCGTGTGACCATAGTACGAAGCGGGGTTGCCTAGATAACCGGTGGCAAAAATTATGCTGATAGATTCAACAGAATTACTAATTGACCAATCATTGTAGTCAGGGCAATCAACGGTTGCTAACGACTGTATGGTTGGTATTTTCTGCTTTAGCCATACGAATCGACCTCGAAAACGGCATTGCGCGTGCTGGTTGGCGTTAGTTCCAGCGGGTTGGGAAAATGCGTCAATAGTGGATAACAGCTCTGCTGTGCTATCAGACTGGCCACCCTTAGATAGGAAAAATTCTGGGCTGTGTATAGCGCTTAAATAACCATTTATTTGGCTTTTATCCTTCTCGTAAAAAAGAAGTTTATGCCAGGCTTTATGGTTAGATAGCTGGTTTATGGTCTCATTGCTAATGTTTTTGTGCACATAATTTTGTGCGTAATTTTGCGCGGAAAAAAACAAAAGTAATAGGATGCAGCTAATTCGTTGTATGTGTTTTGATGTATGAGTCACAAAATACTATTGATGAAGTGGTAAAGAATCCCGCCTATAGATGTATAGGCGGGAGAGGGTATGTTAAGCAGAACAGCTATGTGTAGAAGCATCCACTACGTTATATAAGGCTGAGGCCTTTTTCATTTTTGATTGGCTATCGTAATCAGAAGATGAAACATTTTCTGCGATTCCACTACGAACATTTTGAACAATAGCTGGTTGAATTCCAGCATCGCAGCCGATGATGTTCATCATGGCTGTTAAGTGCTCACCTTCACCCTTTGCTGATTCTTCTACCAAGCTGTCATAGGTGTCTAAGATGAACTGAGCAGTTTCAACTTTTTTTGCATTACACGTCTCAGGGCTTGCAGTTGCTGATGTTATTGCTGTAATACCAATGTCCCAAATAACATTGGAGGTGACTGCCGCCCATGCGGTATCCGTGAATAAAGCTCCACCAATGCCACAATCAACGTATGGGCTTGGACCAGAGCCTTGAGCCTTGTTTTCAGCCATTGTTAAAGAGGCTGACATTGAAATGACAGCAATGGCTGCAGCAGTAGTTAATGATTTAATATTCATGTGAGCGATTATTCCTTTTTAGATTGTTGTTGCATATATTCTACTTTGGGTAGAAAAATTCTTACAGGAAAATATGATATGACGTTAACTCATTGGTGTACCCAGCTGCTGAGCACTCCACGAAACTGTCATGGTTAATCCAAATGACAACCTATAGTATTTATTAAGTTATGTAAATCACCCAGAAGTATGAAATTTTACCCTTTGTCATTTGGTTTGGCTGATATTTGTACTGCTTGTATAATCCATATTCAAGGACTCTATTTCGTCGCTCGCCAGTCATCTATACCATTTCAATAGAAACATTCGACATAATGGTTTGAAACTATCGTAATCGACGATCAATGATCCGGTTTTGCAACCAGTGCGTGCGGGTAATGATGCCGTCATTTAGTTTCAAGGGTTGAGAAAAACTATTGTTGGATAGGCGGACATAGCCACTGGACACTGAAGGGCAGGTTCCTGTATCCCTATAAGATAACGCGGCTGCTAGTCGAGCTTCGGCAGGGTCTCCCAGCGCCTTGCTTAAGTCATCTGCGACCGCACAACCGGGGACGCTAACCTCTCCCGGGCTAACATTATTGGATGGCGAAAAACCATCCGTGTATTCGCCAAAGCCTTTATCATTTAGTGTTTCAAATTGAATCGTGAAGTAAGTAGTACCACAATTGTCTTCGGGATAAAATCCGAACGGTTTGCCGCAAGTCGTTGATCCGATCTGAATGACCTCGACATCTATTCCTCGCAGGGCATTGATAATTGACTCACTAGCCGAACAGGTGTTTTCTCCGGTTAAAACAAAAACCCGAGGAAGGTTCAGTGTAGGAAGACCTTGTCCCGCACTGACTGAAAATCCCTGACTAGTACTGAAGAATGGAAGGGGTTGCAGGCTCTGGCGGGTAATCGGATTCGTGTCCGGATATTTGTTGTTGAATTTTAGTTCTTCAAAGGTTTTATTGGCGGTGGTCGCCATGCCCGCAACCATGTAAGAGAGCTCGCTTGCGATTGCAAGAAAGCCGCCAGTGTTGTAGCGAATATCGATGATAAGATCGGTAATGCCATCGGTTTGCAGTGTTTCTACTGCATCGATTAAAGCGCGTTCGGCTAGAGATATGTGGGAATGAAAAGCCATATACCCAACATTGCCGGTTGCAGTAGGTATTGAGTGTATATTTTGAACCGTTTCAGCGGTGAGGTCTGTTGAACCCATAGTGACGGTACGAGTCGTGGTGGTTCCTGCGTTCTGCACCAGAAAGCGGTGAGTTTCTCCCGACTCAGCGGGAAACAGACCGGCGTTGATGATGTCGATATCGGCAGCGGTATTCGCGTAAACCAGATCAACGCCATCGACCTCGATAATTTTGTCACCGCGTTTGAGGTTAACATTGGCTGCTGTCGCAGGAGAGTTGGCGTCAGTATAGGCAACCACCAAATTTCGCGGTGGCACGTCTTCTATGACTATCCATTGTGCACCGTAACCCGCCTGTACGCCGGATTCAGACAGGGATATCCATTCTTCGGTGGAGTAGGTGAAGTGAAATTTGTCTTTTGGATTGCCTGATAGGGTTACAGCGTCAGTGACTAGTACGTCAAAGTAGTCTGTTGTTGAATACAGGGTGGGATTGCGATCGATAATCTCGTTGTACCAGAGGTAAGTATCGTTACTCCAGGAGCGCAGCCAATTATTTTCGTCGGTGGTTGTGCCGGTATCATCGCGATAGGCCAGGTTGGTGGTGGGGTCGCCCCCCGTTCTTGGCACCGCACATTGGTCAACAAACTGGGTGGCTGAAGCAAACACGTTCTCAGTCCAGCCGTCTGTCACTGGAGGGCGGCTATCGGTGCTGTTGCTTCCCCCCCCCCCTCCCCCTCCCCCTCCACATGCCGGCAGAGTGATAATGATGAGCAATGAGAATGCGAGGTTCTTAGCGTTCATTGGATGCAGCCTTTAGCTATCATTTCGATGGCGATGTTTTCGGGAGTGTATAATTTGAATCGTTATGACTCACGGTATGACAGACCAACGTGGGTTTTATTGACTGCTACCGATCGTACATAGACTACCTTCATTGCTGTCGACGAATCAATATACGTTTACTCGAATGCAATAGTGATCGTTTCTCAATTAATGGGTAAATACAGGTATGATGGTGCCGTTCAGCCGCAGGGCTTCGAGATGACTTAACCACACAATATGGAATCGCGACAATGACAGAATCACTATTTAGTACCGCATTGGAAGAGAATGATGGCGTTCTTAGCGGTCCCTTTCGCCAGCCTCGTCAGATGCTAGCCGACCAAGAGTACGATGGGCATTTATCGATTCATGACGATAGCCAGGCGCAGGAGCTGGGCTTTAGTGGTGCACCCATTGAAGGGCCTACCCATTTTTCGCAGTTTGAGCCGCTAATGCACAAAATTTGGGGTGATAAGTGGCTGGAGAGTGGATGTATCAGCTCTCATTTCAAAAATGTGGTGGTGGAGGGCGATGAGGTTCAAGCCTTTGCTGAAATTCCAGCGGCCGGTGCCACGATTACAAAGATATGGGCGACAAAAAAAACCGGAGAGCCGGTATTGGTAGGGACTGCATCGTTGGGACCGGATCATCCAGAAACCGAACTCGATAGTTTGATGGCATCACGTCCTACGCCTGAGAAGTTAGTTATTCTTGAACATATGAACATCGGTGATAAATCAGCAGCAGCGGATACCGTTCGGATGGATTATGACCAGCATTTAGGCAATAGTTATCCATTCACACTCGCCAATAAGCTTGAGAAAATTACTGAGGCCTGTGGCTGGTATAACGTTGATGGCGCAGCGACATCTCCCTGGGGGAAACCGATTATCCCGATTGAAATGATTAGCCCGCTGGTTACTCATACCTCTTCCGGTTTAAAGGCTCAGGCTAAAGGTCCGGCAATTGGATTGTTTGCCGATCTGGAAATTCGAATGATCAAGGGCCCTTTGTTTGTCGGTCAGGACTATGTGTTAGAGCGAGAAATTGTTGGCTTGGGTGAAAGTAGACGAACTGAATCCGTATGGATAAAAACCTCAATTAAGGATTCGGAATCAGGAGAGCTGTTAGCAACGACCTTACTGAATTCTGCAACGTTAAAGCATTCTTACGCGAAGTATGAAGAAGAAGCGAAACGTATCGGTAAGGTGTTGTAACAAATATCACACCAGCGGATGTCGCTGGTGATGAGTGATAATGTTTAATATTGTTGTTAAAAAATTCTGACGGAGAATCGGCAGCTGTCTTCAAAGCTAACCTTATCTGTTAATCGTTTGTGAGTAAAAAAGAGTTGTTATGGCCATTTGCGTTCCCCAGGATTTAATATCTCTGGACAGTATTCTTCCCGACGAACCGTTATTGATGATGGGGGCTGGTCCTGTGCCATTGCCGGCGCGGGTAGCGGCAGCAAACTCTATTGTGATTAATCATCTGGGGGACACCATGGCGCAGGTGGTTAAGCAAATCAAAACCATGTCCAGCTATGTATTTCAAACAGGGTCGCAGCATATTCTGGGTGTTGCGGGACCGGGGTCTGCCGCAATGGAAATGGCCGTTGTTAATCTGGTACAACCTGGAAGCAAGGTATTAAGTGTTTGCAATGGGTTTTTCAGTGCACGTCTTGCTGAAATGTCAGAGCGTATGGGTGCCGATGTCACGTACTTGCATGTCAAAGAGCCCGAGGTTGTCAGTGTGGCCGAGGTTGCTG
>CAYNZI010000173.1:0-5971 GCA_964401565.1 uncultured Spongiibacteraceae bacterium | reverse complement strand
CCATAGAGTACATGCTCCAAACTAAACTCAGGCGTCAGTCCAAGAAGAATATTAGCGTTAGCTAAACCCGTATCAGCATCGAGCAGGCACACTTTCGCGCCCGTCTTTGCCAACGAGATGCCAATATTAACGGCAATACTCGATTTGCCCACACCACCCTTGCCACTGCTGATGGCTATAACTCGGGGCAAATTCGTTTCGCTGTCCTTGTTTATCTGTGCTGTCTGCATCTGATATCGAACTCCTGGCCCCATTAAAAACTACCACTAAAAACAGACACGTACCGGCTACCCGTTGCTGACCGCACCTATTTGCCTATATAAGCATGAACATTGCCACAACAGCGAATGAACGGCGACGCGGGGAATCTGGCGACAACACAGCAACAGACGCATATTAGCAAACATTAAGAATGACTAGGGCAATTTTTGATGCACAATTTACATATTTAAACTGACCGTATGTTAACCGTCTGGTGGCCAGCCGCTCTGCCCTTGTCTATACTTGGTCAAATACACAACAGATCGACTGACAATTGAGGCCGGAATGACCCATTTGCGCCTCATCAGACATGTTCACTGCACCCATGACGGCTGATCGTCATAGCAACAGAACACAGACCATCTAGAATCACCACAGGCAGTGAAAGTGGCAACCAAAACAGCAACCGATCAACTCCCCAGCCTTCCACAGGTCCTTGTGCGCATTCTCGACGCCATACGCTGTGACAATACCGACTATCAAAGTATTGCTGAAATCATTCGTCAAGATGGCGGCGTCACTGCCAAACTGATATCAGTGGCCAATTCTAGCTTCTACGGTCGCCCGAAAAGCTGCGAAAGCATCGAGCGCGCCCTGCTTTTTCTTGGCACCGATGTTGTTAAGACCATTGCGATAACCACGTCCATTAAACAATTTTTTGGTCATTTCAATCAGCAACACCGGCGATTCCTGCAGCAATTTTGGCGACGCTCGCTCATTTCTGCTAACTTTGCTCAGGTTTTGGCAACACTCACTAGCTACCCATCCCCCGATGAAGCCTATTTGTGCGGTTTGCTTGTAGATGTTGGCCAGCTCATGTCATTGACCAGCAACGAAAAAGACTATCTGGAGATGCTTGAAGGTATAAAGAATGATCAGCAGCTTTTAGACGCTGAAGAGCAGAAATTCGGCAGCACACATTGTCAAATCGGCGCTGATTTAGTGGATAGCTGGAATATTTCGAGTTTTATGGGTGACGCTGTTCGCTATCACCATGAACCCGCAAACTTGGTTCTCGATGCTCATCACCTTATTAAGATAGTTAACCTTGCCAGCCTCCTTAGCACCGACGACGAGCTCGATGATCAGGCATTCGCGGCCGCCGATACATTATTTGGACTCAATGAATCTCTCACCAGAGAACTACGCAGCAGAATCAACAACGATGTAGATGCTATCGCCCACAGCTTGAATATTGATATCAGCAACGACGATGCCAACAGCAAACAACACGCGGATGCTCACTATAAACTGGGGCAACACCTGAGTGAGTTAGGTGAATTAGCTCAGGTTAACCAGGTACTCTCACAAGCCGAATCACGTGAAGGCTTGCAAGAAGCCGCCCAACGCGCACTATTTTTGACCCTGGGGGTCCCAAATTGTGTCCTATTCTTTGCGGACGACACCGGAACACGGCTTCACGCAGAACCCGAGGGAAAGGCAGTCGATGATGACCGTGCTCACTCGGTAACCTTTGAAATTCCCATTGAACCTGAACGCAGCCTGATCAGCGACGCGTTGCTCGATGGCGAAGAGAAAACGACAGCAACCGCCGACCACCCCATTAGCGTTATCGACCGGCAAATACTTCGTTACTGTCAATCCGACATTCTAGTATGCTGGCCACTGAATCTTTCAAACGCCGGTGTCATTGAAAAAGTTGGCGTACTGGTTTTTGCCTGCGATGAAAATCAATTGGCGCAACTCGCAGAAAAATCTAATCTGACTAAGAACCTATGTTCGGAAATAGCCAAAGCAATCACTGTAAATTATCGACGCCTCGACGCAATCAATGCTAAGCAGCCCAGTGCCGAACACTACCTAAGCCAAATTAACGAAGTCATTCACGAAGCAAGTAACCCGTTAAGCATCATTCGAAATTATCTGGAAATTTTACGTATTAAACTGGGCGAAGAGCACAGCGCCAACGAAAGCCTCGGTCTTATCAAGGAAGAAATCGACCGTGTCGGCAATATTTTGCTTCGGCTAAAAGATCCAGAAGAAGAACAAACAAGTCAGGACCGTGTCAATATCAACAGCGTCATTGAATCTACCGCTGTTATTTTCCAAAACTCCATTTGCGCAACCCAGCAGATCGATCTACTGCTGAAACTGGACAAAAATCTACCGGAAACCCCCGGCAATCCCGAACATTTGAAACAAATCCTAACCAACTTACTGAAAAATGCCACTGAAGCCCTGTCTGCAGGTGACACGATTACAGTGAGTAGCGAAGCCGCCGTGAGTGTTGGCGGAAAGAACTTTGTTGCCGTTTATATTGAAGATAATGGCCCGGGAATTTCCGACGAGATCAAACACAAATTATTCAGCCCTGTCGATTCGACAAAAGGCAAGGGACACTCTGGCCTCGGGCTCAGTATTGTTAAAAAACTTCTCGATGAAATGAATGGAACGATCCTCTGCCGTAGTACTATTGGCAAAGGCACCGAATTCCAGATTTTGCTACCGAAATAATAATTATGGGCGAACCCGATATCATTGTGAACACCGGTCTGGGCGACGCTCGTATTCTTCTGGCAGATGACAATCCGCGAATGCTCGACAGTCTTAGTGGCCTGCTAAAGCTCTATGACTTTCAAGTAGAGACCGCTTTAGGTGGGCAGAACGCCATCGACAAACTAGCGACAAACCAATACGACATATTACTTCTCGACCTAAAAATGCCTGGCGTTTCAGGTCATGATGTCATGAGCTTCATGTCAAACAATAACATCAACACCATGACCATTGTTGTCAGCGGTGAAACCTCGATGGACGATGTCAGCAAAGCATTACGTCACGGGGCTTACGATTATCTAAAAAAACCCTATATCCCTGAAGAGCTGGCCGCAACCGTGAAAAATGCGGTTCGGAAAAAACTTCTAGAAAAGTCTAACCTCGTGATGCAAACGAAGCTCAATCAATCTGAGCGATTGCATCGATTTATTGTCAACAATTCTCCCGATATCATTCTTATTCTGGACAAGAACGGGGTATTTAGCTTTTTCAATTCAAAAATTGAATCACTGCTGAATTTTGATAAAAGTGATCTCATTGGACAGCATATCTCCAGCATTGTAGAAGACGATGATCTTGAAAAAGCTAACTATTTTTTTGAAAATGCTCTTTCAGAAAAATCCGGCATCCAGTCGATAGAACTTGCCCTGAAGTCTAACAACTCGGGGCAAAGTAAACGGCATTTTGAACTATCCCTGTGCCCGATAGAAGAACATGAAAAGGGTAACATCAGCGGCAATCAGCGCTATCGTATTTATGGTACTGCCAGAGATATTACTGACCGACTGGAAGCCGAAGCTTTTATCAATTTTCAGGCCTACCACGATTTGTTGACTCAACTACCCAATCGAGCCTTATTCAAAGATCGCCTGAGCCTTGCAATCCAACAGGCACAGCGTAGCAACAACCATCTCGCGGTCATGTTCATTGACTTGGACCGCTTCAAAATCATCAACGACTCCCTTGGACACTCGGTTGGCGATCGCCTTCTACAAGCTGTAGCCGAGCGCTTACAAAGCTGTATTCGCAAAGGCGATACGCTCTCCAGATTTGGCGGCGATGAGTTCACCCTTTTACTTCCCGACGTAAAAGATGCCGGGGCCGCCATCCAAATAGCCGAAAAAATTCTGGCTAGTTTGAAGCAACCTTTTGATCTCAAAGATCACCAAGTATATGTTGGCGCCAGCATCGGCATAGCACTCAATTCGGAATCCGGCGACAGTATGGACTCGCTGATAAAAAATGCCGATATAGCCATGTATCGCGTCAAGAAAACAGGCAAAGACGGCTACCAACTTTTCACCAACGAAATGCATACAGCCTCGAATGAACGCCTAATGCTCGAGCAAGATATGCGCAGAGCTATTGATAACGACGAATTCGAAATTTGCTATCAACCGCAGGTAGACACTAGCGATTTACAAATTTGCGGCGTCGAAGCCTTATTGCGCTGGAATCACCCGACACTGGGCCGACTCTCACCGGCTGAGTTTATTCCCATTGCAGAAGACAGCCGACTCATTGTTGAAATTGACAAACACACACTTCGCAAAGCATGTCGTGAAATTCGCGCCTATCATCACAAAAGTATGCCCAACTTGAGACTGGCGGTTAATCTATCACCGCTGATGATAGAGAAAGCTAATTTTGTCGAGAATATTCTCACCACGCTGGAAGAGGAAAAATTTCCACCTTCACTGCTTGAGCTGGAAATCACGGAAAACATTTTGATGAATGACCGTCAGGATGTGATTGAAAAACTGCTGGTCCTCTCCAGCCATGGCATTCAATTGGCCATTGATGACTTCGGCACCGGTTATTCGTCTCTGAGCTATCTTCAAACGTTGCCTGTTAACACCTTGAAAATTGATCGCAGCTTCATCAGTGAAATAAGAAGCGTTGACGATGACATTAGCATCGTCAACGCTATTGTATCGATGGCAAAAGGCCTCAAGATGTCTATCGTTGCGGAAGGCGTTGAAACCAAGGAGCAGCTCGATTACTTAAGTTATCTGGGCTGTAATGTTGTGCAGGGATTCCTGTTTGGACACGCCACCCAATTAGAGAAGGTAGAGCAACAATTCCATAGAAATATCGCGCTAATGAAGGATGCCGAAGCCTCGTAAGAGGCGTTACTGACTACCTATCTCGTACGCATTCCCCGCCCCTGCTCTAACAAACCAAACATCGACTCAATCCATTTACGACCTGCTTTCCTACAGCGCCTGTCACAGCTCGGCTGTATGTATTACACAACTATTTACTCTGTTATTATCATTACCCTTTCACTAACGGAGTATGCCATGAAGCGTCTACACACCGTTTTGAGTATTTTATTCATTTCTACCCTAGCAGCCTGCACCACTCAAACCGCTCAACCGGGACCGATCAATGATCAGGGGCTAACGACTTATAGTCACAAGGCATTTGAGACGCTGGCAATAAACCGAACTATCGATTTCAGTCTCTACAAAAAGGTCAAATTTGATCCCGTGACCGTTACCTACGACGGTACAAGGCGAAGCGATCTTCTCAACCGCGGTGACGAAGCTTTTCAATTTGACGACAAAGAGCTGGAAATATTCAATCGACAGTTTGTCAAAGGGTTTAGCGCCGCTTGGGGGAAACAATTTGGCTGGGAAGTAACCGATGAAACAGGCAGCGATGTCATTCTGGTAAAAGCCGTCATTAAAGATTTGTATCTCTACGGATCCATAAAAAATAATGGAATTCTACCTCACAGCACCCTCACGGATGAAAGCAGTAAAATGGTCATCGAACTAACCTTACTAGACAGCGAAAATGGCAATGTACTGCTTGAGAGTCGCGGCAAGAAGACCACAGGCTGGAGCGGGAAGATGACTCGGTTCAGCAGTGTTTCATACTGGAATGATGCCTACCGAGCATTTCTCCAATGGGCAAATCTGGTAGGAAACCAGATAGATCACCTACATGAATAACAACATGAATAACAACATGAAGGTTCGTTATTTCTGATAGGTATACGATGTCGCGGGGTTCTCATCAGAAGCCCGCGACTCAATGTTACCGTTTAGGGCTAACCGGGCCAAATTTCAAAGCCGTCACATTTGGAACATCGACTAAAGAATCCGCAACGTCAGTCTCTGCCTCAGACTCAGACTCAGATTCAGTGACAACCGGCATCGATTGACGCTGGCGCCTGGATACCCAA
>CAYNZI010000172.1:0-5983 GCA_964401565.1 uncultured Spongiibacteraceae bacterium | reverse complement strand
TAATAACGATACAGTCGCGATGATCGTTATTAACTTCGAAGAGCAATTACAGCCAAACACCTTCGAGTTCACTTTACATCCGCTCATTGATAACCATATCGACCTCGCTGTCTTTTGCGATAAATTCCTAAAGACAGCAGCTCCAAGAATGGGGCAGGAAAAACCCCAAAGAAGTTAAGAGCAATATTACCGATAACGAACCGGGTAAAATTCTGACCAGAAAAGTCACTCTCCAGGGTTACAATGGAGTGGCGGCTGCGGATAAAAAAGATCAAATCATAGTTGAGGCTCAAGCCTTTGACGAAGGTCAGGAACATCACCCATATATTAAGGCCTATTATTTGATATTAGACCGCTATCGACTGGATGAAGCGGCGAGTCGACAGTCAGCTGGGCAAGGAGATTTATGGTCACCGTAAGTCAGTCATTGAGCTGGTGTTTGGTAATATTGGCACTAATAGAAGGCTTAATCGTTTTCCTACAGCCTCGTTAGGCTTTAATCATCCGAGCTTAGCAGTATTTTAATAGGGAGAGTTTTAGATTAAGAATAGAGAAATGAAAAAATTATTTTTAGCATTGCCTTTTGTCTGCCTAATTACTGCTTGTGGGGATCCATCTGTAGATGATTTGATCGAGGACCCTGAGCTTTTGGGAAAAGTTTTTCAAGAATGTATAGCGAAATCTGCTCAAGGTAAAGAGGATGATTCAGGGAAGTGTAAAAATGCTGTTGAAGCACAAAAAAAGATGGCAAAGGCTATATATAACAATGCAATAAAATCATTGAAGAAATCCAAAAACATAGAGGCTCCAGATGAATCCATCAGTGAAGTAAGTGAAACAGATCCTGCCGACAAATCCAGTCCTAATATAACTGGAAGGAACTATGTATCTAAGCCTGATCCAGATTTTAAACCAGAATATGCGTCTACAATGAAACTGTTCTTCGAGTCGGATGAAAAAGTGAAACTATCCTTCAGGTACTATGACACAGGTGAATTCAGAGAGAATGAAGACATACTTAGTTATAAAATTGGCGGTGATATTATTACGTTAACTACGGAGAATGGTGATTTAGTGATATTGACTATCCGGGAAGATGGTAGTTTATTTAACGATGTTGATAAAACTGAATTTATCAAACTAGATTAATAAGGCATGAAAAAAATATACCACATTTATTGTGCTAGAAATAATCGGCTCGCAGTAAAATAAAATCACCCAACAATGAAAATTCACTCGGACGGCTAAAAGCATTGCGCAAAAACGCGCAATGCTTTTAGCCGCAAATGATTTGTGATGTTAAGCCCTAAAAACCCTACGCTTGACTATGTAACTTAAAAGGTTACAGGAACCTAAAAGGTGATCGTAAAAACATTTGGTCAGTTTCTATTAGTGGCAATTGGAGAGTAATATTTCGATTTATCGGTCGAGATGCCGAAATAGTTAATTATGAGGATTGTCACTAATGAGTATGCATAACCCGGCACACCCAGGTGAAATTCTAAAAGAGTTGGTGATCACCCCTTTGGAACTCATCATTACTGCTGCATCTGAGCATTTAAATGTCAGTTCCAAAACACTGTCAAAAGTCGTAAATGGTAGAGGTGCGATAACACCAGAGATGGCGTTACGTTTGGAACCGGTATTTAAAAATCACTCGCTGATCATTGGCAAGCCTCTCGGTATTGGCTGGCTAGGGCGGCTAGAATGTCCGGCGTTTGGTCCTGATTTTTGGTATTTAGGATGGTCTGATGAGAATTGAAAAATCGTAACTTGTTGAATTTTATGTAATTACTAATACAGCACAGCACAGCAAAATATGGGGTGGCAGGTTTCGAGTCCGGCCCGCCACTTACTCCCATTTTATAGACCTCTAGTCCATACACCTGTTATTACCTACCATCAATATCCGAGTGATAATCTCTGTGCGTGACTGCGTCCAAGGTCATAATACCTAGCACCGCCAACCTGCCCTAGGTCCTTTGTCCTGGGGCAATTGTCATATCGCCGGCGATCACTAACATACCGCATTCCTATGCCACTCACAGACACACAAGAACGCTTTGTACGCACAGTTTACGAAGGGCAGTAAATATCGACTCGGGGATCTGCATTCACTTCCCTGGGCTCCCAATCATCCGGCGTCCCCATAAGACATTCAGATTTATTCCAGGCGGCCATCATTAAAGCTCGAATCACCAGGTGACAATCCATGGTTTTATCCATCGATTTTCAGAAAAGTGACATCTATCCTGGCACAGGGCGTTAATCTTATGGTCGATTCGGGATCGTTCGCGCTGTGGAGTGGAAGGTTATAGCTACGGTAGATTTATAGTTTTTTCGCCAGCCAAATAATGGGAATAAATAGGAGTGTGATTATCGCTAAAGCATAGAAGTTATTAATATAGGAAATAAACATCGCTTGCTTGACGATACCCGCTTGCAGTATCGCCCACGACGCTTCGTTTGCAGACAGCTGCGGTAAGGTATCGCTCAAATACTTTAAACTCTGTTGTGTGGGTGTTATTGACTCGCCGAGCTCAGAGGTATTAATTTGAATATTGCGAGCCAACGCACTCATCGCGACAGCGGCGCAAAATGACTGACCTACGTTCCTAGTCATATTAAAAAAGGTGGATGCTTGAAGTCGAATATCATCGGGCAAATGGTTAAAGGTCATCGCGCCCAATGTAACAAAAATAATACCGAGGCCCAAACCATGGAAAAACCCGGTTCTGATGAAGCCTTCTGGCGAAAAATAATTGCCCATTTGAGCTTGATCCCACAGTGCGAATGCCGTGATGGCCAAACCAATAGAGATCACCAGCCGTGGGTCCCGACCGCCAAATACTCTTGGAGTTAATGTCATCGCCACCATCATGCCAACGCCCCGTGGCGCGAGAAGTAGACCTGCTAGGTCGACGGGATATCCTAGCAAGGTTTGCATAACCACGGGTACCATCAAAACAGCTACAACCATATTGCCGCCAACAAAAAAGAACACTAAATTGCCTATGGCAAAATTCCAATCAGTAAATAGTCGGCGATCAAAAAATGGGTTGACAGCGGTTACAGTACGAACAATAAACAAATAGAGAGAAGTGCCCGATACTACAGCCCATAAAATAATCTCCCAGGAATCAAACCAGCCCTCGCCGTGCCCTCTATCCATTAATAGTTGCAGCGATCCCATAGCGATAACTAATGACAGAAAGCCAAACGTATCAAACGGTAAATGTTTGTTTTTGGGCGTGTCCTTTATTAAAGCCACAATTCCAGCAATAGCTAGAAGTCCAAAGGGTACGTTGACAAAAAATACCCAACGCCAACCAGCCCATTCGGTGATATATCCGCCTAACGTTGGTCCAATAATAGGACCAAACATAACGCCTAAACCAAACAAGCCCATGGCTTTTGCATAGTCTTCGGGGTGATAGCAGCTCAATACAATGTTTTGGCCAATGGGTATCAAGGCTGCTCCACTCAAGCCTTGCAAAATACGATAAAAAACCAAGTCTTCGAGAGTGATTACCAGTCCGCAGAAAACCGATGTCAACACAAATCCACCGACAGAAAAAATTAGAACGGTTCTTATACCATAGCGCGCAGAAAGCCACGCCACGGCAGGTGTGCCAATGGCGGCAGCGACGATATAACCGGTGATAACCCAGGAAATTTGGTCAATGTTTGCTGCTAAAGAGCCTTGCATATGAGGCAGAGCGACATTGGCAATAGTCGAATCTATGGTATGCATCATAATACCCATCAGTACAAAAACTAAAGACAAGCCTCTTAAGTGACGATATTTTAACAGAGCATTTTCGGGAACAGATGAATTGGAGATCGATTCGCCGTTCTCAATTGTCATATCGGTAGACAGGGTCGACATATCGGCACTCATTTGTTTTAGTTAGAAAAAATTCGATCAATAAGCTTATTGAGGCTGCGCTCATATAGAGTGTCAATACTAACCGATAAGCTCATGCCTGCGCGCAACTGTGGAAGTGACTGCGGATTGCGAATAGTGAGTCGTATTGGGATGCGCTGGGTGATTTTCACCCAATTGCCCGTCGCATTTTGCGGAGGAAGAATCGCAAATTCCGAGCCCGATGCCGGAGCAATACTTGATACATAACCTTCAAACGTATCGTCAGGGTAAGCGTCGATTTCAAATGATGCGGTTTGACCGATTTTCAAATAAGTCATTTGGGTTTCTTTTAGATTGGCTTCTATCCAAATGTTGTCTGTCTGCACCAGTGAAAATACGGCTTGGCCTTTTTTCACGAATTCGCCCGGTTGCATTTTAAGTTTTGCCACGATTCCAGATATTCCGGCATGCACTTCAGCTCGATTTTTATCCAACTTAGCATACGAAAGTTTTGAGAGCGCATTCCTAACGATTGGATAGTTGTCTGTGGGCTGGCTCGGATGTCCGCCCAACTGTGCGAGGGAGGTCTCAATTTCAGCCTTTACAATCAACACTTTGTTTTTGGCAATGTTCAGCGCGTGTTTTTTTGCAGCAACTTTTTCTTCAGAAACCGCACTAGTGGTGGTTAGCTTTTGTACCCTCGATAATTCCCGACGTGCATAGTTGAGATCTTCTGTTGCTGCTGCCAATCTAATATGTTGTCGTCGATAATCAGACTTTAAGATTCCCACTGCCTGCCGGTTTTCTTCCAGGGTGGCGGTTGCCTGGTCAATTGCCAGATCGAACGGTTCCATGTCGAGGACAAAAAGGAGATCTCCGCGGTTTATCTGTTGGTTTTCGCGAACCACTACCTTGCCAATATGTCCGGACCGTCCCGCACTCACCATCGCAATCCCAGATCTCACATAGGCGTTTTCTGTACTGATGTAACGTCCGCCGGACAGATACAAGAAAAGTACAGACACGCAGATAACCATTGGGACTACGAGGAAGAATATGATTTTTTTCATTATTTTACCCTGGTTTCTTGTTGTGTTGTAAGCAATGTTGTCTGTAAAAGATGCATCCTTACTCTCATCAAATCATCCAAAAATTGCTTACGTCTATTTTTTGGAACGGCCGATAGTGCAATAGTCGATACGTCTAGCAAACGTAGCCAGATACCTTCAAGTACAGGCTTTGCGTCTTCAGTCATATATAATTTTCGAACACGCCGATCTGTTGGGTCTGTTCTTCTTTCGACAAGACTCTTTGTTTCGAGATCATTCGTCATTTTGGTAAGAGTGATTTTTTGGACATCCATTAATGCAGCAATTTCGGATTGTTTTGCGCCTTCGTTTAATGAAATATAAGCAAGCAAGCGTGCCTGTGACCGTGTTATCGGCAGATCACCATGCTGCTGTTCGAAGGTACGGCTCATTAGTCGAGCGACGTCTTGAATAAGAAATCCAAGTAGATCGGAGGGGTTCGTGTTCTGCACGGGAGCCTCAATGTAGAAAAATATAGTATATAAACTATACTATATAGAAGGTATACAATAATTGAAAATTAACAAAAAGTCATTACGGAGAAAAGACACATCTGTGCTACAAGTTTGCGACTAGTTTGGTAGTAATGCCCGCCGGCATTACCTCTACGCCTAAATTTTTGTGCTGAACATAGCCGCCATCTTTGCAGGGTGATATGTCTGCGGGGTACTATGCATGGAGCGAACTGATGTTCGTCAGCAGCGAGCGACAACGTCTATTTGAAAATGCCCACTAAAAATTCAGTGCAATGAGGAGTGAAGTGATGAATATCAAGCCCATTAATACGTTTATTAGTGTTGCTGAACACATTCACGAGTCTGACGTTGAGGAAATAGAAGAAATGGGGTTTACGCTCATCGTATGTAATCGCCCGGACGATGAGGTTGCTGATCAGCCGAGCTTTAATGCGATAGAGCAAGCAGCACAGCAGGTGGGCATAGCGGCTGTTCATTTACCCTTTTCGGGGTCGCATTTAACGGATGACATTGTTGAATCATTCAAGGCGTGTATCAGCGGCGACCAAAAA
>CAYNZI010000171.1:0-5986 GCA_964401565.1 uncultured Spongiibacteraceae bacterium | reverse complement strand
ACTTTGCCGAGAGTATTTGGCGGCCAAGTTCTAGGGCAGGCATTACATGCCGCTACAGCGACAGTTGATAGTGACAGGCACGCGCACTCGATACATGCGCATTTTTTGCGTATCGGAGATATTCATCAAGATATTGATTATCAGATTGACGTCGTTCGAGATGGCGGCAGTTTTAGCACGCGCAGTGTTGTTGCCGAACAAGCGGGTAAAGCTATTTTCCATGCGACGCTATCATTTCATATCTCGGAGCCTGGTCTATCGCACCAAATGACCATGCCTGACGACATTCCGCGTCCTGATGCGCTGGAAAATGAGGCGGATCGACGTTCAAGATTGGGCATGCCAATTCCTCGATTTCCGATGATGGCGTTGCTGCCCAAAGAAACGCTGGATATACGTCAGCGGTTTCCACTTGAAGGTGTCGATGTTGTCCATCGAGAGCCCTATCAGGGTTTTTGGTTTAAATTTGGTGAGGCCTTCTTTCGCAATCCTGAAAACCAAGCTTTAACTGATAACATCGTCACTCATCAGGCGCTACTCGTATTTGTTTCTGATATGGGGCTACTGAGTACGGGAATACGGCCTCACACGGCGACAGTCTCACGAGATAAAATACAGGCGGCTAGTCTCGACCATTCTATTTGGTTGCATGCGCCGGCGCGGGTCGATCAGTGGCTTTACTACCATACTGACAGCCCTTTTGCCGGCGGCGGCCGCGACTTCTGCAGGGGTAGCATCTTCACCGAGACGGGCATTTTAGTGGCCTCCACGGCTCAGGAAGCGTTAATACGAATGCGCAGTGACGCTTAAGCTGGTCACGCTTGTTTTACTGTGGGTTGCCGCTAACTTCCTGGTTTGTTACCGATCGATGGCGACGCAGGTATTTAGCTAGCGAATATTGTGGGTGCCGTTTACTATGGGGTCATTGAGTCAACGTTAGTTAGCGCTGGCCGGCTTAATTACGATTATCATTCATAACAACAAAAAGGAATCCGTCATGCCTATCGATAGACGTACGTTTACTCTCTCATCTGTTAGTGCTTTGGGTGCTATGGCGCTTTCTCCTTCCGTATTTGCCGCGGACGGAAAAAACAAGCGAATCGTCCTCGCTTCTCGCCCAGTTGGCAAGCCGACACTCGACAATTTTCGCATTGAAGAAGTTGCCATTCCCCCCATTGCTGATGGGCAGATTTTATTGAAAACCAAATATCTGTCGTTGGACCCCTACATGCGAGGACGTATGAACGCGGGTAAGAGTTACGCCGCGCGGGTAGAGCTGGGTGATGTGATGGTCGGCGGAACCGTCAGTGAAGTTGTTGAGTCTCGCAATAGCAAATTCAACAAGGGTGATTTGGTCAGCTCTTACTCCGGCTGGCAAAGTTTTGAAGTGTCTTCAGGCCAGGGCATTATGAAACTCGATCCGCGCATAACAAAGCCTTCATATGCTCTAGGTGTAATGGGTATGCCGGGACTTACGGGTTATGTTGGATTGATGGACATTGGTGAGCCGAAGGCAGGAGAAACCGTTGTGTTGGCGGCGTCCACAGGTGCGGTTGGTTCAGTAGTGGGTCAATTGGCGAAAAGTAAAGGTTGTCGTGTTGTGGGTATAGCGGGTGCCAAGAAAAAATGCGAATACGCTGTGAAAGAACTGGGTTACGACGCCTGTGTTAGTCATTACGACGACGATATGGCTGAGCAGTTGAAAGCTGAATGCCCACAAGGCATTGACGTCTATTTTGAAAATGTTGGCGGTAGTTCATGGGAAGCGGTTATGCCGTTACTGAATAATCATGCGCGGGTGCCTGTCTGCGGTCTTATTGCTAATTACAATTTGACGTCGTTGCCACCCGGTCCCGATCGCATGAGTATGCTGCAAGGTCTGATACTGACCAAGAGCATTCGTATGCAAGGGTTTATTGCCAGTAATTACTTTGATCGCATCCCGGAATTAGTGCGGGAAGTGGGTCCGCTGCTGGCGTCAGGTCAAATGAAGTACAAAGAGCATGTGGTAGATGGACTGGATAATGCACCAGAAGCATTTTTTGGTTTATTTCACGGCGCTAACTTTGGCAAGCTGGTCATTAAGGTCAGCTAGTCGTCATTAACAACATTGCGACATTCACGAGTAAAGCGCGTGGCTGTCGCCTGTTCCCCCGCACACACCAACTTTTCCTGCGGCTTACAGCACGTAAGTCGCAGGTGTCATTGTATATTTTTTAGAAATGATAATAAATACTAGCGTAACCGCCATCAATGGTAACGTCGGCTTTTTCTGTATCGCTGTTGGATATGTCTAATTCCAAGGAGCGCATTCCTGCTTCTATGCCAAAACCGAAACTGGTTTCGTAACCGATGTTGACTTTATAATCGATAAATGAGTCGCCGTCGTAACCCATGCCGTTGATATCTCCGCTGACATAAAGTCCGGTTAGTGGCAGTTCAATTTTTGCGGCGACGAAGAGTAATGGAATGATGTCATCGAAATCTTCACTTGAAGAGACAATCGGTCCATCGGCTATAGGGCGATGGCTTAACTCGATGCCTTTATCAAACTGTCGTAAGGTAAGGCCGAGGTCTAAGGATATCCAGTTATCGAGCAGTTCATAATAAAGGGTTAAGTCTGTGTGGCTAAAATCGGCGCTGGTAGTGACTTCGCTGCCGGAGGGGAAGGGAACACCATCAAAATCAAAACCCTCGTCGACAACATGTGTGCTGTTTATGCTGAGCTCGGCACGGCTTAATGCAATATTGGGAATGAGCGGTACTGGGTGCTCAAATGAGGCAAAGAAAACGTTATTGGTATCGTCACTCAATCCCAGTCCTTGTTGCAGATCCAATGAATCAGTGCCCGATTGAACGGTGCCGTCGTAGTCTTGGTTCCAGACAGAGGCGCCCACTTTGATGCCAATGAAGTCAGCGTGAACAAGGGGCGCAAAGCATAACGCAAGCGCGCTTGCTGCAAGTATTTTTTTCATAACGATGTCCTAACAAAAAAGGTGAGAGTCTGTTGTTATGTTAGCAGATAGACATCGTTATACACGCTCGAGGGTGCGGGAAGTTTAGTTCGACAGCAATTTTGCGACGTCCTTCGCAAAATAGGTGAGAATTCCGTCTGCACCAGCTCGTTTAATGGAAACCAGTGACTCCATCATGACCTGGTTTTTATCGAGCCAGCCCCTTTCAAAGGCAGCCATATGCATCGCGTATTCACCACTGACTTGGTAAACAAAGGTCGGCACCGCTAGTTCGTCCTTAACGCGTCGAACGATATCCAAGTATGGCATCCCAGGTTTGACCATGATCATATCAGCCCCTTCTTGCAAATCCAGCGCGCATTCGTGCAATGCTTCGTCACTGTTAGCCGGATCCATTTGGTAGCTGTACTTGTCTGCTCCCTTCAGGTTGCCGGCAGAACCCACGGCGTCCCTGAATGGCCCGTAATAGCTGGAGGCATATTTCGCCGAATAAGCGAGTATTTTAGTGTTGATGTGGTTCGCTTGTTCGAGCGCCTGACGAATCGAGCCAATGCGGCCATCCATCATGTCAGAGGGTGCCACGATATCGACACCGGCGTCGGCGTGCGATACCGCTTGTTTAACCAGGGTATCTACAGTTCGGTCGTTGAGAACGTAGCCGTTGCTATCGAGTATTCCATCTTGACCATGTACAGTAAATGGATCTAGCGCGACATCGGTGATAACGCCCATCGCTGGAACAGCATCCTTGATCGCCTTGACGGCACGCTGCGCAAGTCCATCTGGGTTGTAAGCTTCTTCTGCAAATTCAGATTTGGCGCTTAACGGCGTTACGGGGAACAGGGCGATAGCGGGCACACCCAAACTATTGAGCAAAATCGCCTCTTTAACCAGTAGGTCAATACTAAGACGCTCAATTCCGGGCATTGACGCAATTGCTTCTTTCTGGTTTGTCCCCTCGAGAACAAATACCGGATAAATAAGGTCGTCAACCGTCAGTGTTGTTTCCCGCATCATTCGCCGCGAAAATTCACTGCTGCGCATTCTGCGCATACGGGTATTGGGAAATTGGCCTCGGTGTAGTGATTTGGACATAACATGACTCGCCAAAAAGTGTTGCTGTTAATGAGTGGTCGCTGTGTTGGTGATGCGCGCTACAGCGCTGACTTAATAACCCAAAAGTATAGTGCCGGATTATAGCCCCGACATGACCTTCTTAGCGGCTTCTAATGTGTATTGTATATCGCTATCGGTGTGTGCCGCCGACATAAACCCTGCCTCGTAGGGCGCTGGTGCCAAGTAAATTCCTGCATCCAGCATGCCGTGAAAAAACTGATTGAAGCGTTCGTTATTACAATTCATGACTTGCTGATAATGGGTGATTTTTTTATCGAGAGGAAAGCTGTCATCAACAAAAAACCCGCCGAACATAGTGCCGACGTGATTTGTTGTAAAAGGAATGCCGGCATCTTTGGCAACTTTTTCCAAGCCCTTGGCAAGGGTTATGGTCTTTTCAAAGAGGGGTTCATAGAAACCTTCCTTTTGAATTGCTGACAACTGCGCCAGTCCTGCTGCCATCGCCACGGGATTACCTGACAACGTGCCGGCTTGATAAACGGGTCCGAGGGGTGCTATCTGCTCCATGATTTCGCGCTTGCCGCCAAAGGCACCAACGGGCATGCCGCCTCCAATGATTTTTCCAAGGGTGGTGATGTCAGCTTCGATACCGTAGTAACCCTGCGCGCCAGTTAAGCCCAGCCGAAACCCAGTCATCACCTCATCGATTATCAACAGGCTGCCATAGGCATCACATTGTGATCTCAGTGTTTGCAAAAAGCCCTCAACAGGAGGAACACAATTCATATTGCCGGCTACTGGCTCGACGATGATCGCGGCAACCTGGTCGCCGATTTCATTGAAGGCTTTTTTAACCCCGTCGATATCATTGTAAGTCAGAGTGATTGTGTGATCGGCCAGCGAGGCGGGAACCCCCGGTGAACTGGGAACCCCCATGGTCAATGCACCGGACCCTGCTTTTATCAACAGCGAGTCGGAATGACCGTGGTAGCAACCTTCGAATTTGATGATTTTGTCACGTCCGGTGTAACCTCGCGCCAGGCGAATTGCGCTCATGGTTGCTTCGGTACCGGAGCTCACCATCCTCACCAGATCCATATTAGGCATGATTTCACACAGTTGCCTGGCGAGCTGCGTCTCAATTTCGGTAGGTGTTCCGAAGCTTAAACCCAGCTTCATTTTCTCGATGACCGCTTCGGTGATGGATGGGTGCGCATGTCCTAGAATCATTGGCCCCCACGACAATACGTAATCGATATAGCGCTTGTCTTCGCAGTCGTAGAGGTAGGAGCCCTGTGCCCTGTCTATGAAAACGGGGGTGCCGCCTACCGCTTTAAACGCACGGACTGGCGAATTAACGCCGCCAGGAATGAATTTTTTTGCCTGGTCAAAAAGTTGCTCAGATGTAGTCATAGATTTTTCGAAGCTGCTTGGTGTCGTGAGAGTATGGAAAGCTATTATCCGGATATCTCTGACAATATGCTACTGAATAAATGTGAAACCAGCGAGGGAGGTGTTTAGCGTCCGCATCAGTGCAGGCTGTTCAAAGCTCAATTGCCCATGCCGATATGTCGTTTGTTCTTCAGCACTTGCGGGCTATTTTTTGCCCCAACTAATCGTTTGCAGGTATGGATTTTTCTCCTCCAGCGGCGCCCCAAACCAATTCATTACCGGGTGCGGGGTTGTGAGGCACCAGTCTGGACAGGCCTAGCGAGATTATTGCCATGAAAGCACCAATAAAGAAAACAGCGGCATTACTCTGCATCCAAACCAACCCCAGAACTATCGGCAAGCCAACAGCGGCAATATGGTTGATTGAGAAGGCAACCCCAGCGGAGGGGGCAATGTCAGCACTATCGGCGATTTTTTGGAAATAGGTTTTGATGGCCAGAGCCATTGCGAATAGCGCGTGATCCAGAAAAAACAGCGCGGCG
>CAYNZI010000170.1:0-5991 GCA_964401565.1 uncultured Spongiibacteraceae bacterium | reverse complement strand
TAATACGGTATAATGTCTCGTTATACATATCCCAATGATATAGAGCCTATATGCTAGATAGTGAAAACCCCTTTGCCTCAGAAGATATAACACCTGCCTTTAACGATGAATGGGGCGCAAAACGACGAGTGGCCGACGCGCTCAAGCAACTCACCGAAGTATTAGTAACGTCTTCGCCCGACATTGCGCAAATGCACAGCATCGCCGAAAAGCTTGAGGAGACCGCGGCCGGCTTCCGGGAATCTCCCCGCCTCTATGGCCGCGGTTCCTGGGCCGCCTCCGGTGAACATGGTAACTACGCACAGGTCAGTCACGAGCTGAATCCACTGGCGGGATGGAGCAACCCTATAGCCCCACCGCTCAATAGCTGGATAGATGGGGATCGAGCCTATGGTACTTGCCAATGCAACTGGGCCTACGAGGGCCCCCCGGGTAGCGTGCACGGCGGCATGATAGCGGCTATATTCGATCAGTTTCTAGGTATGGCTCAACGCATGGGCGGCCAGCCTGGGATGACGGGTTACTTACATGTGAACTACCACAACCGCACTCCTCTCAACACAGAACTAAAACTCGAAGGAATGATAGATAAAGTCGAAGGCCGAAAAACTCTCTTGCGCGGTGAAATGTATGCCGACGGCGTGATGACGGCCAGCTGTGAAGGTTTGTTTATTCAACCAAGAGGTGGCATGGAAGCGGTATAAATATGGGAAGCGGCCCATCGTCAGTACATGACACTAGAAAAAATTACCAGAACACCTAATGGGTATTGGCTCAACAACATGACGACGCACAGCATTACATCCACTGATACAGAATCTCGAAACAAAAGGGCGGATATTACCCGCACCAGTATCATGCGCGCTGCTGAAAAACTATTCGCTAAACACGGGATAGAAAATGTATCGGTCAGGGCGATTATTAACGAAGCCGGGCAGAAAAACGAATCGGCCCTCCAGTATCATTTTAAAAACCGCCAAGGTTTAATCGATTCAATAAACCTCTTTCGGCAAACACAAGTCGATACAAAGCGAGGCGAGCTTTATCACGCACTTTTGAGCCGCACGCCAACACCGACATTTAGGGAAGTATGCAGCTTACTGGTCGAGCCTGTCTTCCTTTTGGCAAAAAGTGATGCCGGCGTTCGGCAATGGTTGAAAGCTTTCAGCCAGAGCTACGCTTCATGGACGCCAACGGCACTAAAACGCAATTGGTTCAGTTTGGGCAATAATACAAAAGAGACCGCCAAAATGTTGCGCTCACACCTGAATCACATCAACACGACCATCGTTGACCTTCGCTTTCTTAACGCCATGCGCTTCATCGCACTCTCCTTGTCACAGCAGGCGAGTGAGAAAAACGCCTTCCGCAATTCAGGTTCCGATGTCTTTTACCATGTGTTACTCGACGGAATTACAGCATCGTTCAGTGCTGATGTATCGGTAGAAACTCAAAAAGCAGTCACCGCAAAAGAACAGCCCGAAAGCGACTAGCACGGTCTCTCGCTGACAATCGAACATCCTACTCCGACAGCGTTACCCGGTAAGCGTCAGAAAAACGAGTGGGCAACCGCATGGGTCGGCTGCTTTGAAGATTCATGCAAACAAAGTCAACTTCACCTCTCATTACCGTGATATTTTTCGCCGGAACGATTAGCTGATAACGACGAGTAACACGCAATTTTCCATCACTGGCAGAAATCCAGTTACCGACGATTATTTCGTCCCCTGCATAACAGGCAGAAAGATATTCAACATTGATTCGTCGTACGGCCGTTCCTCTCGACATGGCAACGCAGTCTATTTCAGATAAACCTAAAGCACTGGAATGCGCCCAGGCCAATTCGGCTAATCTCGGGTTCGACTTCTTTCTGCCGGTTTGAACAGCTCTTTCAGCAAATATACTTTGAAGTTTTCAGGATAACCCTGCTGCTCTAATGCGACAGCCATACACTTCAACCAAGCATCCCGCTCTTTGATGCCTATGGCTAAATGGGCATGGGCTCGTGGAATATGGATGGTTCCATACTTTTCTTTATAGCGCTTGGGACCACCCAACCACCCAGAAAGAAAACGCGCTAACTTGTCCCGAGTAATGACCAGGTCAGTCTGATGCATAGACAGAATACCCTTGGCCTCTGGCAACACTTCCATGGCATCATAGAAGGCATCTACCAGTTTCCGAATGCCCTCTTCGCCGCCTGCAGCGATAAACGACGCATCACCCTCACCGTACGGCCTCTCACCAACTGTCTTATTCGAATTACTCATTGATACCCAACAACTCAACATCAAAAACCAACGTTGACCCCGGTTTGATTGCGCCAGAACCCCGATTGCCATAGGCGAGGCCACTGGGAATAAATAATCTAGCCTTCTCTCCAACAACCATTAACTGCAAGCCTTCAGTCCAACCCTTGATCACCTGATTCAAACCAAATTCAATGGGCTGGCCGCGATCTACTGAACTATCAAATACAGTTCCGTCAAGGAGCGTTCCATGATAGTGAACTTTAACCCTATCTTTTGCTCGCGGATGAACCGCGCCAGAACCTTTTTGCAACACCAGATACTGCAAACCCGACGGCAGTGTCTCCACCCCTTCCACGGTTTGATTGGTGGCAAGAAAGTCTGCACCCTTGAGCAGGTTTTCTGCTGCCACCGACTTGCTTGCCGACGAACGCATAAAAACAAAGACAATGACAGCAACGACAATCACCGCAATAATAATTTTAGACACATCTAACCCCTAACTATAATGAATCGATATTTTACCTGAGATCGGGTGAGAATTCCGGCCTTTAGACTGAATGTTTTTCCTCCCGCTCGACGAACAATAATTACGATGTTTAGCGCTACTAACCATCCATCCATTTTTCCACTGGCGTCAAATCAGCCTATCTGGGATGATGTGGACAACAGTGCAACTATTAACACGGATTATCAGATATGATCAGGCGCCTAAAACCCCTCAGAAAGTCACCCCTTAGTTTGCTACTCGTCTTCGCCCTCACCGTTTTGGCCGGCCCGGTTAACGCTGAAGCGGACAATGCTGACGCCATTACCGGAGCGATGAAAACACTGGATAAGTGGATGGCTGCATTCAACGCTAGAAATTTGGAGGAATGGGCGGCAACCGTACATTACCCCATGTTCGTTTTGCCAGTGGAACAACCACCATTTTCGAAAGCGCTGAACAATTTATAGACCGCGATGTATTTGGATACCTGACCACCAACGGCTGGGATCATTCACACTGGATTGAGCGGAAAGTTTCTCTTTCCTCCCCTGAAAAAGTTCACGTCGATACCGTATTCGAGCGATTTAATCCAGAAAATGAAAGTATCGGTGTTTACCAATCGCTCTACATCCTAACATTGGAGAATGGCCTCTGGGGCATCAAAGCGCGGTCGAGTCTCGCGCCGTAAATGTAGAGCAATAAGTCAGTCACTTAATTCTCACTCGTACTGGGCCTCTCCACTCATTAGAGTAGGTCTAACCGCATCACGCCAAATATCATATCCAGCGTCTTTCATGTGTAACATATCAGCAAGGAAAATATTCTCAATAGGCTTGTCGTCCGCTCCGAGCATAGGCGTAGCCACATCCACATAAACCAGCAATGGATTTCCATCACATCGCGATTTGAGCAAATCATTGGTGTTTTGCATAGCCGACCAAAGTTCCCATCGAGAAATACTCGGTTTTACCGCTAAAACGTAAATTCGGGTTTCTGGCAATGTGACGTGAATCCGCTCCACGATAGCATCGAAGTAATCAAGAACCTGGGCTGAACTAATACCGAGAGAAGCATCGTTGTCGCCTTCATATAACATCACTGCTCGAGGCTTATATCTAAGCACCAGATCATCCAAAAAATAAAGGACATCATACATATTGCTACCGCCAAATCCCCTGGGAATTATGGTCAAAGGCTCCAGGTCTTTGGCAATACGAGGATGCCAACCACGCATACTAGAACTGCCGGTCGCAACTATTGCGCCATCAGGTGAAGGATTTTCCGATTCACTGACGACAAATGCATCTATCGCCTGCCGGAAACGTTCCGGGTCTGGATAATTGGCTCCAGCGTCATTTTCAATGGCAAAACTATTTACCGCCGTTACTGCTAACACCGCAACCAACAAAAGCTGCGACCCGAAATGAATGACCTGTTTCATGCCAACTCCACGATAAGAACGTTTGAATTAATGGGAATAACTGTCAAGTATCAGCCCCAACCTGACTCATCATATGAGTCATTCATAGTGCCGGCAAGCGCCACCACCTCGTAACAGAATACAAAACCTAACTCACCAACAACTTGTAAGCAGGTCTAGTCGATCAATCCGTAGTGATTACGCAACACCTCGACAATCTCCGCTTTGGGATTGTCAGATAGTACGATTTTCTCTCCGGTAATTTTTTCGGCAATGGCTGTATATGTTTCAGATACGGCCATCAACACGGATTCGGGCAATTCGTTGTCGCGAGCGAGTGCAGCTCGCTCTTCCATTCGATCCTTATTGAGCAAAATATCGGGATCAGGGAAATGACTCAGTAATAATTGGCGGAAACCCTCTTTCGAATTTTCAACAATTTTTCCGTCTTTATAGGCAGCCGCATCCCAAATACGTGATGAGTCCGGTGTTCCAACTTCGTCCATGTATATCAGTTTTTCACGTCCTTGCTTGTCAGTAACATAACCAAACTCAAACTTGGTATCGACAAAAATCTGACCCAAACTCTCAAGTTCGTCACCAATGACACTAAATCCTTCCGACAATAATTTCTCGTAATACTCAATGTCACTCGCCGCTTTAAAATGAAAAGCTTCTCTATTGTTAACAATATCCTCTCGAGTAACGTTAACGTCATCGACTTCTGGCACACTGGGAATCCCTGTCAGAATACCTTTAGTCGAAGGTGTTATTAATAATTCGGGGAGTTTCTGATTTCTGCTCAAGCCATCATCAATATGAATACCGCAAAATTCCCGCTCTCCTTTGCTATAAGAACGCCACATTGACCCCGTAATGTATTGTCGCGCTATCGCCTCTATCATCACCGGCTTCGCTTTTTGGACAATCCATACTAGAGGATGTGGAATATCAAGAATATGACTATCTGCTAAACCCTTTTCTCGAAACAGCTTAAACCAATGATTAGAAATAGCATTTAACGCGGCGCCTTTACCCGGCACACCATCCATGCCTCCTTCGCCTTGCCAGATACACTCAAAGGCTGAAATGCGATCACTAATCACCATCACTGCCAGTGACGAACCTGGTGCTACGTCATAACCTTTTTCATCAATAAGGCGACGACTATCACTATCTGTCAGCCAATATACCGAGCGCACTTTACCGCTGTGAATTGGGAGATCTGTGCGAATGGGAAGATCATTGTTTACCGCCAATACCTTATTAGCAAGACTCATAACTCATGTCCTGTAGTGTAGTGTAGTGTTTCTTGTGATTGTCAAATTCAGTGATTTGGGGATTTCTGAAGAGAGGTATCAACAAATAGAGTTACACCCCGAAAAAGGGATTTTACCAGATATTAGTGAACACGCCAGTGTTGCTAAAAAGATGAGCTCGAATTGACTAACAACATTAGCCGACAGGCCTACTATCCGTTAAGTGCATTTTGAACAGCGATAATAATGTGCTTATTGGCTTCAGGGAAAGGATAATTCGACAGAGCATCGGCACTAACCCATTTAATGGGCTGCCCTTCTTTGCCTGAGGGTTCTCCGGAAAATTGTTCAACCCACCAAACGTCGAGAAGAACGGCCTTTTCATTATATTGATGATTAATTTCTATCAGGGGACTACAAACATCCACAATCAATCCTAACTCTTCAAACAACTCTCTGTTTAAAGCTTGCTGCACCGTCTCACCCGGTTCAACTTTGCCACCGGGAAACTCCCACAGCCCACCTTGGTGAGCATCTTGCCTGCATCATAGTGATTATAGATATCGATCCTGG